>NZ_JBHVYI010000059.1:0-54504 GCF_042880975.1 Streptomyces sp. NPDC058289 | reverse complement strand
GCACCATGAACAGGGTGGTGTTCGTTTCCTGGGCCAGTTCGGCGAGCGCGCGGTGCAGTGCGGCGTCGATCCGGATCGGGACGGTGTCACCGCGGAAGCCGGCCACCTTGGGCCGCGGGCGGTCGAAGGGCAGCTCGAGCTGGTCGGGAATCCCGGCCAGGGTGCTCTTCCAGAAGTCCAGCTGCCCGCTCACCACGGAGTCGGAGTCCTCCTCCGAGCCGAGGAGTTCGCGCTGCCACAGCGTGTAGTCGGCGTACTGCACCGGGAGCGCGGACCACTGCGGTGCGCGGCCCTGGAGCCGGGCGCCGAAGGCGGCCTCCAGATCGCGTCCGAAGGGCCCCATCGAGGCACCGTCGCTCGCGATGTGGTGCATGAGGAGCAGCAGGGTGTGCTCGCCGGGGGCCACCGTGAACAGAGTGGCCCTCAGCGGGAGTTCGGCGGTCAGGTCGAACACGTACTGACCCGCGTCGCTCAGCGCCGTGGCCAACTCGTCTGCGCGGCACGTGGTGTGGTGCAGCTCCAGAGCGACGGCGTCCGCCGCGAGCACCACTTGGGCCGAGCTTCCGTCGATCTCCAGGAAGACGGTCCGCAGGCTCTCGTGGCGCACCACCACATCGCTCAATGCCCGTTCGAGAACACCCGCGTCCAGGTCACCGGTGATCCGGAACGCCACCGGGACGTTGTACGTGGCATTCGCACCCTCCAGCTTGTTGAGGAACCAGAGGCGGTTCTGTGCCGGCGACAGCGGAATCCGTGCCGGGCGCTCCATCGCGGTCAACGCGGTCCTGGCTGATCCGGCCTGCATGATCTGGGCGGCCAGGCCGGCGATGGTGGGGGTCTCGAAGAGGGTGCGGACGGGGAGTTCGATGTCGAGGGTGGTGCGGATGCGGCTGATGAGACGGGTGGCGAGGAGGGAGTGGCCGCCGAGCTCGAAGAAGCTGTCGTCGATGCCGACGGTCGGGAGACCGAGGGTGTCGGCGAACAGGCCGCAGAGGATCTCCTCGCGCGGGGTCCGCGGTCCGCGCCCTGTTCCGGGCGCGGACAGGTCGGGGGCGGGCAGGGCCCGGTGGTCCAGCTTGTTGTTGGTGGTCAGCGGCAGCTGGTCCAGGACCACGATGGCGGAGGGGACCATGTACTCCGGGAGGAGTCCGGTGGCGTGCGTGCGCAGGGCTTCGATGTCCAGCGTGTCGGGGCCGGTTTCGGCGACCACGTAGGCGACGAGGCGCTTGTCGCCGGGCTGGTCCTCTCGGGCGACGACCGCGACCTGGGATAGTCCCGGGAACTGGCCGAGTACGGCTTCGATTTCGCCGAGTTCGATGCGGAAGCCGCGGATCTTGACCTGGTCGTCGGCCCGGCCGACGAAGTTCAGGAGTCCGTCGCCCGACCAGCGGGCCAGGTCTCCGGTGCGGTACATGCGGCTGCCGGCCGGCCCGAACGGGTCGGCGACGAACCGTTCCGCGGTCAGGTCCGGGCGGCCGTAGTAGCCGCGGGCCAGACCCGTGCCCGCCAAGTAGAGCTCACCTGCAACGCCTTGGGGGACCAGGGAGAGGGTGTCGTCGAGGATGTAGGCGCGCATGCCGTCCAGCGGGCGTCCGACCGGGACCGGCGCGGGCACGGTGTCGCCCGCGGTCCAGGGGGCCTGGGTCGCGAACAGGGTCGTTTCGGTGGGGCCGTAGGCGCAGCGGACCAGGGTGTCGGGGCTGTGTTCCAGTACGCGGCGTACGGCGGTGGGGGAGATGAGGTCGCCGCCGGTGATGACTTCCCGCACTCCGGTGAAGCAGTCCGGGGCCTCCTCGGCCATGACGCGGAACAGGCCTGCGGTGATGTCCAGGCCGGTGATCTCCTCCTCGATGATCAGACGGGCGAGTTCGGCGACCGCAAGGTCGCCCTCGGGGGTGATGACGGTGCGCCCGCCGTGCAGCAGCGGTACCCAGAACGCGTAGGTCGAGGGGTCGAAGGCGTACGAAGCCAGGAGCAGGACCCGCTCGTGGGCGCCGGGCCGCTCGAACATGCCGTCCACGACCAGGTCGAGGATGTCGCGGTGGGTGACCGCGACTCCCTTGGGACGCCCGGTGGAGCCCGACGTGTACATCACGTACGCCAGCTGCTCCGGCCGGCATGCCACCCCCGGGTCGGAGACCGGGAGCGAGGCCAGCTCGGTGTCCTGGTCGATGAGGACGACCTGCGGGGCGTCGGGCAGACCCCGCTCATACATCGTGGCGTCAGCGAGCAGGACCGGGGCGGAGGTCTCGTCGACGATCCACTGCATCCGCTCCAGCGGATATCCACTGTGCAGCGGCAGGTAGAACGCTCCGGCCTTCAGCACCGCGAGCAGTGCCACGACCAGGTCCACGGAGCGTTCCATCAGCACCGCGACCGGTGCTTCCGGGGCCACGCCCAGACCCACCAGGCGGTGGGCGAGCTGGTTCGCCCGCCCATCGAGCTCCCGGTAGGACAGCTCCCGACCGGCACACCGCACCGCGACCGCGTCCGGGGAACGCAGCGCCTGCGCCGCGAAGGCCGCCTGCACGGAACCGGCCTCGAGCTGCCGGCGGGGCTCCGCGCCCGCCCACGACTCCAACAACCGCACACGCTCGGCCGGATCGATCACGTCGATGCGGCTGATCGTCTGCTCCGGGTCGGCGGAAACGGATTCCAGGACACGGACGAGAGTGGCGAACAGACGCTCGATGGTCTCCCGGTCGAACAGATCCGTGGCGTAGGTGACGTACGCGCGCACCGGCCCGGGAAGGCCTTCATCGGTGTGCTTCATGAGGAAGTTCAGCGACATGTCGAACTTCGCCGTCTGCTGCTCCCCGACGATCTCCCGGGCTGCCAGACCGGGCAGGTCCAGGGCACTGCCGTCGCCGGTCTGCAGGTTGAGGAGGACCTGGAACAGCGGGTGGCGGGCCAGCGAGCGCTGAGGGTTGACGGCCTCCACGACGCGCTCGAACGGCACGTCCTGGTGGGAGTACGCGGCCAGGTCGGTCTCCCGGACCTGCTCCAGCACCTCGCGGAACGTCGGATTCCCCGAGGTGTCCGTGCGCAGCACCAGGGTGTTGACGAAGAAGCCCACGAGGTCGTCCAGCGCTTCGTCGGCGCGCCCTGCGACCGGGGTTCCGACGGGGATGTCCGTCCCCGCGCCCATCTTCGTCAGCGCCACCGCCAGTGCCGCCCGCACCACCATGAACGGGGTGGCACCGGTGGAACGGGCCAGGTCGGCCATCCCGCGGTGCGCTTCGGCGGCCAGCTCGAAGAAGACCGTGTCGCCGCGGTAGCCGGCCGTCTTCGGCCGGGCGTGGTCGTAGGGCAGTTCGAGCTGGTCCGGGATCCCTTCCAGGGCCTTGGTCCAGAAGGCGAGCTGCTCGCTCACCAGGGAGTCGGGGTCGTCCTCCGCTCCGAGGAGCTCGCGCTGCCACAGCGTGTAGTCCGCGTACTGCACCGGCAGCGCCGGCCACGACGGCTCGGCCCCCTGGGCCCGGGCCCGGAAGGCGACCTCCAGGTCGCGCCCCAGCGGCCCCAGCGAGGCGCCGTCGCTCGCGATGTGGTGCATGAGCAGGAGCAGCACGTGCTCGGTGGGGGCGACGGTGAACAGCGTTGCCCGCAGGGGCAGTTCGGCCGACAGGTCGAACACGTACTGACCGGCCTGGCCCAGGAGCGCGTCCACCTCGTCCGCACCGCAGGCGATCCGATGCAGTTCCACGCCGGCGGCGTCCTCGGCGAGGATCACCTGGACCGGGTCCCCGTCCACCTCCTGGAACACCGTCCGCAGGCTCTCGTGGCGTGCCACCACGTCGCCCAGGGCGCGTTCGAGCACGTCGGGGTCCAGCTCCCCGGCCAGTCGGAAGGCCACCGGAGCGTTGTAGGTGGCGCTGGTCTCCTCGAGCTTGTCGAGGAACCACAGCCGGTTCTGCGCCGGAGACAGCGGGATCCGCTCCGGGCGGGCCACCGCGGTCAGCGCGGGCCGGGCCGCCCCTGCCTGCGCGACCCTCTCGGCGAGGGCGGCGACGGTGGGCGACTCGAACACGGTCCGCACCACCAGCTCGACACCCAGGACCGAACGGATCCGGCTGGCCAGCCGGGTGGCGAGGAGCGAGTGGCCGCCGAGCTCGAAGAAGTTGTCGTCGACACCGACCGCGGGCACGCCCAGGACGTCGGCGAACAGGCCGCACAGGACCTCCTCGCGCGGGGTACGGGGAGCACGCCCGGCCCCGGCGGCCGGCAGCTCGGGGGCGGGCAGCGCGCGCCGGTCCAGCTTGCCGTTGGTGGTCAGGGGGAGCCGGTCCAGGACCACGAGGGCGGAGGGGACCATGTACTCCGGGAGGAGCCCGGCGGCGTGGGTGCGCAGGGCCTCGGTGTCCACCGCGTCGTGACCGGCCTCGGCGACCACGTAGCCCACCAGGCGCTTGTCGCCGTCCTGGTCCTCACGGGCTATGACGGCCACCTCCGACAGTCCCGGGAAGCCGGCCAGTACGGCTTCGACCTCGCCGAGTTCGATGCGGAAGCCGCGGATCTTGACCTGGTGGTCGACCCGGCCGACGAACTCCAGCAGTCCGTCCTCCTGCCAGCGCACCACGTCACCGGTGCGGTACACCCGTGCCTGAGGGTCGTCCGAGAACGGGTGCTTGACGAACCGCTCCGCGGTCAGCTCCGGGCGGTTCCAGTAGCCGCGGGCGAGGCCGGGGCCGCCGACCCACAGCTCGCCGGGAATCCCGGGGGGAAGCAGGGCACCGTTCTCGTCCATGACGAACACTTCCGTGTTCGTCAGCGGTCGGCCGATGGGGAGCTGCCCCGTCCGAGGGGTGGTGCGGTCCACCGTGTAGCACGTGGTGAACACCGTCGCCTCGGTCGGACCGTACCCGTGGATCAGGTGCTCGGGGGCCCACGGCCCGGCCACCAGCTGGTCCACCACCGGCCGGTCGATCGCCTCGCCGCCGAAGAACACGTAGGGGAGGTCGGCCAGGAGGTCGGGGCAGTCCAGCAGGTGCTGGCGGAGCAGGGGGGACGTCAGCCACATCATCGTCACGCCGGAACGGCGCAGGGCGGCCTTGAGCTCGACGGCGTCGAGGAGGACCTCCTTGTCCATCACGGCCATGGCGGCGCCGGACGTCAGCGCGGGCCAGCATTCGAAGGTGAAGGCGTCCCAGGCGAAGTTGGAGGGATGGGCGACCACGTGGCCGGGCCCGATGCCGTCGAACACGTCGCTGTCGACGAGCCGGCAGACCGAGCGGTGCTCGATCATGACGCCCTTGGGCGTCCCGGTGGAGCCGGAGGTGTAGATGACGTGGAACAGGCTGTCGGGGCGGACCTGCACGGACGGGTCCGTGTGGGGCCGGGTGGCGATCTCGTGCCACTCCTCGTCGATCAGGAGCAGCTCGGCTTCCACGGCCCCCAGCCGGTCCTGGAGGTGGGCATGGGTGATGACCAGCGGCGCCTCCACATCGGCCACCATGAACTCCAGCTGGTGGACCGGGTAGTCGTGGTTGAGCGGCACGTAGGCGGCGCCCGCCTTCAGTACGCCCAGGACGGCGACGACCGCGTCGATTCCCCGCTCGACACAGACCGGAACCAACTGCTCCGCGCGGACCCCCAGGTCGATCAGGTGGTGGGCGAGCTGGTTCGCCCGCATGTCCAGCTCGCGGTAGCTCACCGCCTCCTCGCCGCAGAACACCGCGGGCGCGTCCGGAGTTCTGGCTACCTGGTCCTGGAACAGCTGGTGCACGGTGGTGTTGTCGGGGTACGGCGCTGTCGTGTCGTTCCACTCGACGACGAGCTGCTGGTGTTCCGCCGCGGACAGGAGGCCGATCCGGCTCAGCGGCAGCTCCGGTTCCGCCGCGACCGCGGCGAGCAGTCTCTGCAGGGACGCCGCGATCCGCTGTGCGGTGTCCGCGGTGAACAGGTCGAGGGCGAACCCCAGCCGCCCGGTGACTCCGTCGGGAGCTCCGTCTCCCGCGTGCTCCTCGAAGAGTTCCAGGGTGAGGTCGAACTTGGCGACGTCGGTGTCGCCCAGGCTCACGTCCGCGGTCAGGCCCGGCAGGTCCAGGCGGACGGCCGTGTTGTTCTGCATGGCGAGCAGTACCTGGAAGAGCGGGTGCTGGGCGGCGGAACGCTCCGGGTTGAGTACGTTCACCACGTGCTCGAAGGGGACGTCCTGGTGGGCGAAGGCCTCCAGGGACACCTGGCGCACCCGGTCCAGCAGTTGGTCGAAGGAGGGGTCGCCGGTGGTGTCGGTCCGGATCACCAGGGTGTTCACGAAGAATCCGACCAGGTCGCCCAGCGCCTCGTCCGTCCGGTTGGCGATGGGGGTGCCCACCGGAATGTCGTGCCCGGCGCCCAGCCGGGAGAGCACGGCGGCGAAGGCGGCCTGCATCACCATGAACAGACTGGCCCCATGGGTGCGGCCCAGGCCGATCAGGCGTCGGTGCAGCTCTGCGTCCAGCTCGAAGGAGACCGTGTCTCCGCGGTGGCTTGCCGTCTTCGGCCGGGCGTGGTCGTAGGGCAGTTCGAGCTGGTCCGGGATCCCTTCCAGGGCCTTGGTCCAGAAGGCGAGCTGCTCGCTCACCAGGGAGTCGGGGTCGTCCTCCGCTCCGAGGAGCTCGCGCTGCCACAGCGTGTAGTCCGCGTACTGCACCGGCAGCGCCGGCCACGACGGCTCCTGCCCCGCGCACCGCGCCGCGTAGGCACGGCTGATGTCATGGGTCAGCGGGGCCAGCGACCAGCCGTCGGATGCGATGTGGTGGACGAGCAGGAACAGGACCTGCTCGGTCTGCGACAGGGAGAAGAGCCGGAACCGGACCGGCGGGTTCACCGCCAGGTCGAAGCGCTCGCCGGAAAGGGTGGCGATCCGGGCGGTCAGGGCAGCCTCGTCGGTCTCCACGACCTCGAAGTCCTGCAGCGCGCGGTACGCCGGCAGGACCTGCTGGAACGGCACGCCCTGGGCGTCCTCGGGGAAGACGGTGCGCAGGCTCTCGTGCCGGTCCACCACGTCCAGGAGCGCGGCCCGCAGCGCGGCCCGGTCCAGCGGACCCGACAGCCGCACGGTGAGGGGAAGGTTGTAGGTGGCGCTGGTCTCCTCGAGCTTGTCGAGGAACCACAGCCGGTTCTGCGCCGGAGACAGCGGGATCCGCTCCGGGCGGGCCACCGCGGTCAGCGCGGGCCGGGCCGCCCCTGCCTGCGCGACCCTCTCGGCGAGGGCGGCGACCGTGGGCGACTCGAACACGGTCCGCACCACCAGCTCGACACCCAGGACCGAACGGATCCGGCTGGCCAGCCGGGTGGCGAGGAGCGAGTGGCCGCCGAGCTCGAAGAAGTTGTCGTCGATCCCTACGGTCGGGAGGCCGAGGGTGTCGGCGAACAGGCCGCACAGGACCTCCTCGCGCGGGGTGCGCGGCCCGCGTCCGGTGCCGGGGGCGGCCAGGTCGGGGGCGGGCAGCGCGCGCCGGTCCAGCTTGCCGTTGGTGGTCAGGGGGAGCTGGTCGAGGACCATGAACGCGGAGGGGACCATGTACTCCGGCAGCAGGCCGGCCGCGTGCACACGCAGGGCCTCGGCGTCCGGCGTCCCGTCGCCGTGGCCCGGCTCGACGACCACGTAGCCCACCAGGCGCTTGTCGCCCGGCTGGTCCTCCCGGGCGACGACGACCACTTGGGACACTCCCGGGAAGCGGGCCAGCACCGTTTCGATCTCGCCGAGTTCGATGCGGAAGCCACGGATCTTGATCTGGTCGTCGGCCCGGCCCAGGAACTCCAGGAGTCCTTCGGCGGACCAGCGGGCCAGGTCTCCGGTGCGGTACATGCGGGTGCCGGCCGGGCCGAACGGGTCGGCGACGAACCGCTCCGCGGTCAGGTCCGGGCGGCCGAAGTAGCCGCGTGCCACGCCCGTACCCGCCAGGTACAGCTCACCGGTCGTGCCCTGCGCCACCGGGGACAGGCCGTCGTCGAGAACGTGGGCCTGCATCCCGTCCAGCGGAAGCCCGATCGGCAGCGGCGCCGGCAGTTCGCCGTCGCCGGACCACGGGTGCTGCGTTGCGTACAGGGTGGTCTCGGTGGGGCCGTACGCGCTGCGCACGACGATGCCCGGGCAGTGGTCCAGCACCCGGCGCACCGCCGTCGGGGAGACGATGTCACCGCCCGAGATGATCTCCCGTACTCCTGCGAAGACGGTCGGGTCCTCCTCGGCCATCACCTGGAACAGCCCTGCGGAGACGTCCAGGGCGGTGATCTCCTCCTCCGCGATCAGTCGGGCCAGCGTCGCCACACTCACGTCGCCCTCGGGTGTGATGACGGTGCGCGCGCCGTGCAGCAGCGGCACCCACAGGCCGTAGATCGAGGGGTCGAAGGCGTACGGAATGACCATGAGCACCCGCTCGTGGGCGCCCGGTCGATCGAACATGCTGTCCACCATCAGGTCCAGGACATCGCGGTGGGTGACCGCGACTCCCTTGGGACGGCCCGTCGAGCCCGACGTGTACATCACGTACGCCAGCTGGTCCGGCCGGCACTCCACACCCGGGTCGGTCACCGGCAGCGAATCCAGCTCGACGTCCCGGTCCACGAGGACGACCTGCGGGGCATCGGGCAGACCCCGCTCGCCCATCGCGGCATCGGCCAGCAGCACCGGAGCAGAGGTCTCGTCCATGATCCACTGCATCCGCTCCAGCGGAAATGCACTGTGCAGCGGCACATAGAACGCCCCGGCCTTCAGCACCGCCAGCAACGCCACCACCAGATCCACCGAGCGCTCCATCAGCACCGCCACCGGCGCCTCCGGACCCACACCCAGACCCAGCAGCCGGTGCGCCAGCTGGTTGGCCCGCTCGTCCAGCTCCCGGTACGACAGCTCCCGCCCGGAGCACCGCACCGCGACCGCACCCGGAGAACGCAGCACCTGCGCCGCAAAAGCCGCCTGCACCGAATCACCGATCAACGTCGTACCCGACTCGAACGACCGGTCCTCGGCAAAATCAACAGCAGTTGCAACACGCATTGCCAATTTCTCTCTTTCAGGGGTTTGGTGGATCGCGCGACTTTCGGTTGGCCCAGCAAAAACTGACGCGCACGGGATCACCGGTGACCCCGCCGTCCACGAGCAGTGGGGCGCGAGGTCACCGATGTCCGGGAGGAGACCGGGAAAGACCGGGAACTACGCCGGGGTCGGGTCCGCCACGTCGCGGTTCCACTCGGACTTCGTGGACTGCCAGCCGTCCTCGTCCACCCCGCGCCGCCAGTAGCCGGAAATGGACAGCTGCTCACGCGCCAGGCCGCGTTCCACCCGGAGGTGATGCCGCAGCGACTTCACGAAGTGCGCCTCTCCATGGACGAAGGCGTGCACCGTGCCCTCCGGGAAGTCCGCTGCGCAGACGGCCTCGTGAAGCGCCGTGCCGATCTGGCCGTCCCCGCGGTGCAGCCAGACGATGTCGGCATCGGCCGGCGCGTGGATCTTCTGTTCCTCGTCCGGACCGGAGACCTCGATGAACGCCTTGGCCACCGCCCCCGGCGGCAGCGCCTCCAAGGAAGCTGCGATCGCGGGCAGGGCGCTCTCGTCCCCGGCGAACAGATGCCAATCGGCCTCCGTGTCGGGCGAGTAGCCGCCGCCGGGTCCGACGAAATGGATCTCGTCCCCGGGCTGGGCGTTCGCGGCCCAGCGAGCGGCCAGACCGTTGTCACCGTGACAGGCGAAGTCCACGGCCAGCTCGATGGCGTCCGGGTCCCAGCTGCGCACCGTGTACGTCCGGGTCCTGGGCCACTGGTCCCTGGGGAGGTCCTTGCGGACGGCCGCGAGGTCGAACGGCTCGGGGTACTGCACGTCCTCCAGGGGGAAGACGAGCTTGACGTAGTGATCGGTGTACTGCCCGGCGTCGAACCCTTGCAGGCCCTCGCCGCCGAGCACGACCCTGACCATGTGCGGGGTCAGCCATTCGACCCGCAGCACCTGCCCTCGGTGCATCGCCGACCTATTGGGCTTCGGATTGTCGGACATTAGTGGCCCCTTTTCCCATCCGGTCCATCTGCGTTGTTCTTCAGCGCTCGCGCCAGAACGGGAGCGATGTCCGCGAGTGCGTCCGCACTCATCAGCTGCATGTGCGTGAACGGAGTGACGTGATGCTCGATCCGGCCGCTCACGTACGGCTCCCAGAGCTCGGAAAGTCCGGTGGAAGCACCGTCCTGGCCGGCCGCCTCGAAGAAGAGCATGCCGCCGTCGTACTGCTCGGGGGCTGCCACCCGGCTGATCTTGAGGTTGTTCTCGGTGATGTCGATGAGGGCGGCGACGGTCCGTTCCTCAAGGCTGGCAAGGGTTCCGCCATGGGACTTGAGGATTTCGAGGATGCGCGGCATCTCGATCGGCTCGTCACCCGGTTCGGCGTGAAAGGCACCGATTCCGTCGAACGCGAGTTCCAGGAGATCGCGCTGGCTGCGCGTGCTGTCGTCCGCGCTGGCGTGCCCTCCGGTGCCGGCATCGAGCACGGCCAGCAGGGACACCTCCTCGCCCTCCTGCTGGAGGCGAGCGGCCAGGGTATGGGCGGCCTTGCCGCCGAAGGACCAGCCCAAAAGGGCATACGGGCCTGACGGCTGGATCGCCCGGATACGGCCGAGGTAGTCCTCGATCAGCTCGTCCATGTCGGCGGGGAGCGGCTCGTCCGCGGCCAGTCCGCTGGCCTGGAGCCCGTACACCGGGTGGTCCTTCGGTACGTAGCGCAGCAGCCCCGCGTAGCACCAGGCCATGCCGCCTCCGGGGTGCACGCAGAACAGCGGCGTACGGCTGCCGACCGGCCGCAGGTTCAGCACGTGCTCCAGCCCGCTGTCCTGCGCCTCGCTGTTCGCCTGGCCCAGGTTCGACAGGGCGGCCACGGTCGGAGTGTTGAGCAGGCTGCGGATCGAGAGCCTCACGCCCAGGATGGCCCGGATGCGGCTGATGAGACGGGTGGCGAGGAGGGAGTGGCCGCCGAGTTCGAAGAAGTTGTCGTCGATGCCGACGGTGGGCACGCCCAGGATCTCCGCGAACAGGCCGCAGAGGATCTCCTCGCGCGGGGTCCGCGGACCGCGTCCGGTTCCGGGTGCGGGGGCGGGCAGCTCGGAGGCGGGCAGGGCCCGGTAGTCGACCTTGCCGTTGCCGGTCAGCGGCAGCCGGTCCAGGACCAGGAACGCCGAGGGCACCATGTACTCGGGCAGCAGGCCGGCGGCGTGGGTGCGCAGGGCCCCGGTGTCCACCGTGTCCTGGCCGGCCTCGGCGACCACGTAGGCCACGAGGCGCTTGTCGCCGTCCTGGTCCTCACGGGCCATGACGGCCACCTGGGACAGTCCGGGGAAGCGGCCGAGTACGGCTTCGATTTCGCCGAGTTCGATGCGGAAGCCGCGGATCTTGACCTGGTCGTCCGCCCGGCCCACGAAGTCCAGGAGTCCTTCGCCCGCCCACCGGGCCAGGTCTCCGGTCCGGTACATCCGGCTGCCGGCCGGCCCGAACGGGTCGGCGACGAACCGCTCCGCCGTCAGGTCCGCACGCCCGTAGTAGCCCCGGGCCAGACCCGTGCCCGCCAGGTACAGCTCCCCTGCCACACCCTCGGGGAGCAGGGAGAGGGCGTCGTCCAGGATGTAGGCGCGCATGCCGTCCAGCGGACTCCCGATCGGGATCGGCGCCGGCACCGCGTCGCCCGCGGTCCACGGGGCCTGGGTTGCGAACAGGGTCGTCTCGGTGGGCCCGTACGCGCCGCGCACCACGGTGTCGGGGCAGTGCTCCAGCACCCGGCGCACCGCGGTCGGGGAGATCACGTCGCCGCCGGTGATGACTTCCCGCACCCCTGCGAAGCAGGCGGGGTCCTCCTCGGCCATCACCCGGAACAGACCCGCCGTCACCTGAAGCCCGGTGATCTCCTCCTCCGAGATCAGCCGTGACAGCGTCGCCACACTCAGGTCGCCCTCGGGTGTGATGACGGTGCGGCCGCCGTGCAGCAGCGGAACCCACATCTCGTACGTCGAGGGGTCGAAGGCGTACGGAGCCATCATCAGGACCCGCTCGTGGGCGCCCGGCCGCTCGAACATGCCGTCCACCACCAGCTCCAGGATGTCGCGGTGGGTGACCGCAACGCCCTTGGGGCGGCCCGTGGAGCCCGACGTGTACATCACGTACGCCAGCTGCTCCGGCCGGCACTCCACACCCGGATCAACCACCGTCAGCGAGGCCAGCTCGACGTCCCGGTCCACAAGGACGACCTGCGGCGCGTCGGGCAGACCCCGCTCACGCTTCGCGGCGTCGGCCAGCAGCACCGGAGCGGAGGTCTCGTCGACGATCCACTGCATCCGCTCCAGCGGATAGCCGCTGTGCAGCGGCAGGTAGAACGCGCCGGACTTCAGCACCGCCAGCAGGGCCACCACCAGGTCCACGGAGCGTTCCATCAGCACCGCGACCGGAGCCTCCGGGCGCACGCCCAGACCCACCAGCCGGTGCGCCAGCTGATTCGCCCGCTCGTCCAACTCCCGGTACGACAACTCCCGTCCGGCACACCGCACCGCCACCGCGTCCGGAGAACGCAGCGCCTGCGCCGCAAAAGCCGCCTGCACGGAATCACCGATCAGCGCCGTACCCGACTCGAACGGCCGGTCCTCGGTAAAACGAACAACACTTGACATGAGCATTTTTCAATCACCCTCTTTCGGGGTCGAGATCGCACGTGTGCCGCACGGAGAGGGCCACACAAGACCTCAGTTGCTTGAGGCAGAAAGGGACACGGATCCCAAGGACCCGAATGACGCCCTGACGGTGGCACCTGCCGTGAGGTCAACCGCTGCGGCCAGGGATCCGGCCAGGACCACGTCGCCGGCACCGATCCCGGCACCGAAAGAGGCCAACAGGCGCACGAGACATGCCACGGACTCCGCCGGATGCCCCATCACGGCCGCACCGGTCGCCGTCAGCACGCGGTCACCCGACTCGAAGACCATGGTCTCGGCGGCGAGATCGCGTCCGTCGAAGGGAACCGCCTCACCCACGACGACCATGGCCGACGAGGCGTTGTCCGCGACGGTGTCCACCCACGCGATGTCCCAGTTCTCGATACGACTGTCGAGCACCTCCAGGGCCGGGAAGACCTCGATGGTGGCGTCCAGTACGTCCGCAGCGGTCGTACGGGGATCGGAGAGATCGGCGCCGATCCGGAAGGCGATCTCCCCTTCGACCTTGGGCGAGATGAACCGTCCCGGATCGAGGCGGGCGCCGTCGGCGAGGATCATGCCTTCGGTCAGGAAGCCGAAATCCGGTTCGTCGACACCGAACATCTCCTGAATGGCCAGACTCGTCGCGCCGATCTTGTATCCGGCGTGCACCGCCCCGTCCTCGTGTTCCAGGTCACGGAATGCGCGCTGGATGACGTAGGCGTCCTGTGCGGTGAAGTCGGGATACCGGGCGGAGATGGGCGGTATCGGCTTGCGTTCCTTCTTGGCGTTCCACAGTTCGACGGCTATGCGCTGGTGAACGGCTCGGGGTTCCTGAAGCATGACGCGTGCCCGGACTACTTGGTCGCCAGGAACAGCCGGCCACCCGGCATGACCTGGGAGGTGCAGTCGACGTCCGAGAAGCCGGCGCTGCGGAACTTCTCCACCCACTGGTCCGCAGTGGGCAGGTTGATGCCCATGAAGTCCGAGTGCAGGTAGGTGAAGAGGGCGCTGAACTTGCGCTCGCGCTCCTCCTGCCCGTAGGAGACCGCGTCGACCACGGCCAGGACGCCGCCGGGGGCGAGGGCCTTGTGGCAGGTGCGCAGCACGTCGTCGAAGGCGGCCTCGTCCTGCAGGACGTCGTGCATCACGAAGCAGGCCTGGATGACGTCGGCCCCCTCCAGCGGACTGGGGTCGTCGATCAGGGACTCGACCGACCGCTCCACGACCTGGAGCCGGCCGTCGACCCCGGCGCGTGCCGCATCTTCCCGCGCGGCGGCGCAGGCCCCCGAGCTCAGGTCCAGGGCGACGCCGGTCCGGCTGTCGTCCTGGACGAGAAGGTCGATGAGCAGGCCGGCCGCACCCGCGCCGAGGTCGACGACGTGCTTGGCGCCTGCGGCCACGACCCGTTCGACGACGGCGGGGTAGAAGGTACGGTCCCCGATCCAGCGCGAGCTGACCGCCACCCGGCGCCCGTCGCGCTGGTAGGTGTCGGCGGCGGTCTCGCTGTCGGAGAGGAAGGCGCGCGCGTTCTGCAGGAACGGGCTGTTGGCGGTCAGGGACCAGGACAGGTACCCGACCTGGTGCCTCCAGTCCGCGTAGTCGTCGGACGCGCGGTACAGGCCGTTTCCGTCCTCGGCCGCGAGCAGTCCGGCGGCCGACAGCGCGTGCACGAATGCCCCGAGGCGTTCCTGGGAAAGACCCGTCACCTCGGCCAGATCGGCGACACCGAAGGTGCGGCCCGAGTCCAGCACCTGGTCCACGCCGATCTCGGCGCCGATCTGGAGCAGTGCGGCGACCGCCGCGTAATCCGCTCCGACCTCGCGTGCGGAATCCAATGTCAACGTCATTTTTGCTCCTCGGATTTCTGAAAGTCCGTCACATGACGGCGTAGAGAGAGTTCTTCTGGGCGAGATCCATCGCGACTTCGATGATCGAGTCCTCCTGGCCGGCGACGACGCCCCGGCGGCCCAGCTCCATCAGGATTTCCCGCGGGTCCACCTGGAACTGCTCCGCGGCGCGGCGCGTGGGTCCGGCGAATCCGGAGAAGACACCGGCGATTCCGCTGGTGATGGTCACGCTGTCGTTCGTCGGAACGCGCTTGACGAAGGTGGATTCCGCGAGATCGCCCGCGTCGAGGGCGGCGAACAGCTGGAGCTTGGTGTCGATCTGCTCCAGGTGCAGGTTCGCTGCGATCAGTTCGAGCGGTGCGTTGCCGGCGCCGGCGCCGAAGCCGCGGGCCGTGACGTCCACGATGGTCGCGCCGGCCTTGATGGCGGCCATGCTGTTCGTCACCGAGAGGCCGAGGTTGTTGTGGCCGTGGAAGCCGATCTCGATGTCGAGTGCCTCGACGAGCGCGCCGACCTTCTCCGTGACGGCGTCCGGGGTGTAGGCGCCGGCCGAGTCCATCAGGATGACGGCGTGTGCTCCGTACCCCTCCATGAGCCGGGCCTGCTCGATGAGCTTCTTGGTCGAGGCCATGTGGCTCATCAGCAGCAGGCCTTTGACGGTGACGCCCATCGAACGCAGCATGGTGATCTGCTGGCGGGTCACGTCCGCTTCCGAGCAGTGCGCACCGACCCGGACCTCGTCGACTCCGCAGTCCAGTGCGGGCTTCAGATCGCGTTCGACGGTGGCGAACCCGGGGATGGACAGGACGCCGAGGCGCGTCTGCTTCAGCTGGTCGCGGGCGGCCGTGAGCATCTCGATGTCGCTCAGCGCGGCACGGCCGACCTGGATGGACGAGGCACCGAGTCCATTGCCGTGCCCGACCTCCAGGAGGTCGGCGCCCGCGAGTTCGGCGGCCTTGGCGTAGGCGACGATGTCCGAATGACCCAGCTGATGCGCCACTGCGTGATTTCCGTCGCGCAGGGTCGTGTCACAGATTTCGAGCCGGCGCTCGTCAAGGGTCCTCATCGACGTGCCTCCGCTCGGCCCTCGGCGACAGCCACCGCCGCGCAGGTGATGACGTCCAGATTCCCGGCGTAGCGCGGGAGCCAGTCACCGAGTCCTTCCACTTCGATGGTCACCATGATGCGATCGCCCGTCGCAACCGGCGGAACGACAACGCGATACCCAGGTACATAGGAATTGATCCGCTTCTCCATGAGGTCGACCGAGACGCGCAGCGCCTCCATGTCGATGTTTTCGGAGGCCGGGACCGCGATGGTGTTCCTCATGACGATTCCCGGCTCTGCCGGATTGATGATGAGGATCGTCCTGGCGGTTTCCACCCGGCTGAATTCGTGCGTCGCCTTCTGAGTGGTGAAGGCGTATTCGTCGATGTTCGCCCGCGTCGCGGGGCCGACGCTCTCCGACGAGCTGGCCGTGGCGATCTCCAGGTAGCCCAGGCCGTTCTCGGAGGCTTCGCTGAAGCAGTGCGCGATGGGAACGGCAGCCTGTCCGCCGCAGGACACCATGCTCACGTTGGGCTCGGTGAGGCACTCCTCGAGGTTCAGTGCCGGAACGCAGAACCTGCCGAGATTCGCCGGCGTGAGGTCGATGACCGGAACGCCGAGGGCTTCGAGCACCTTGTAGTTGTGCACCGCGTCCGCGGCCGACGTCGCATCGAAGACCAGGTCGATCCGGTCCGCGATCGCGACGACGGCGTCGATTCCGTCGGCGGACGTCGGAACCCCGCGATTTTCGGCGAGTTCGATGCCCGGGGAGGTGGTCCGGCGGCCGGCGAACATGTCGCACCGCAGATAGGGCGAGGCGATGACCTTGAGCAGCAGGTCGCAGCCGATGTTTCCCGTGCCGATGATGGCCACGCGAAGAGGGTCAGCAATGGTGTCATTGTATGTGTGCATTCACCTGTCCTCGTTTCCTCTGTGTCGATCCGACGAAATGTTTGTGCGTGGCGCCGTCCCGAAAACAGACCTACGCCACATGGAATTGATCAGCCGCGCGGACTGCCCTTTCCGGGATTTCTCCGGCCGTCTTCCGTACGCCGGACACCGGGACCGGGCTGACGGATTCGGATTTCCAGCCGGCTCCGTCCAGCTCCCGTACGATCCGGCCGGCACGCACGGTCGGGACCGCGAACGTGAGGGCGAGGGCGCCTTCCTCCGCGGAGTACCGCGGTACGACGTCCTCCTGCTCCACGTGGAGCGTCCTGAGCACGTCCAGCAGGCGGACCAGCTGTCCGGGCCCCTCCGGGACCAGGACCTCCACGTGCGTCTGCCGGTCCGCGACCTGCCGTTCCTGAATCGCCGCCAGTCCGGCAGCGCCCCTGTTCAGCAGATCGGCCACCGGTCCCAGGCTCTGGCCGCCGTCGTCCTGCGGTGCGCTGGACAGGTCGTCGAGCGTGGCCATCAGGGTCGTCAGGTCGTCCCTGAGTTCCCGGAGCACTCCGGCGACGGCCGGTGCGTTGGCCTGCAGGATGTCGTTCCACAGCTCGGTGTCCCGGACGGCCATCCGCGTCACGTCGCGCAGCGCCTCCCCGGCGAGCCGGAACGAGGCCCGCGAGCCGTGCTCCAACCGCGCGGCCATCAGGCTGGCCACCACGTGGGGAGCGTGCGAGGTCAACGCCACCGCGTCGTCGTGTGCGCGGTCCCCCATGATCGCGGGGACGGCCCCGCACAGCGCGATCATTTCGAACACCCGGTTCACCGCGTCCTGGGACGTCGTCTCCGACGGAGTCAGCACCCAGGGCCGGTCCTCGAACAGATCCGCGCGGGCGGCGAGCGGACCGCCTCGCTCGCGGCCGGCCAGAGGATGCCCGCCCACGTAACTGGCCGACGTACCTCCGGACTTCCAGACGTCCCGGGCCGGCTGCGCCTTCACACTGGCCACGTCGGTGTAGGTCCGGGCCAGCCCTCGCGCCTGCATCTTCGCGAGCACACCGCCCACCGCGCCCGGCGGTACGGCGATCACTGCAAGGTCGACCGGCTCGTCCGGCGCACCCCTCACGCCTGCTCCCAAGGCGGCGGCCGTGCGGGCGGCCACGTCGTCCTTGTCCAGCAAATGCACTCGTACGCCGTGCCGGCTCACCGCCAGGCCGATCGAGGTGCCGATCAGACCCGTGCCGACCACGGCCATCGTTCGTATCACCGCTACCCCCGTCAGCCTGTAGGTCAGTAGCTGGGGTCCGCCCAGCGCATTCCGTCGGCGGACGGCACGAGACCGCCCTCGCGGATCGGGTCTTCGTCGTCGAGGACCTCGCCCAGCGCGGCGTGGACCTGGATCTTGGCGCCCTCTTCCAGGACGGACTGCACGAGCGTCGAGTCGAAGAGATCGCGATCCGTTCCGCTCTCGCCGGCCGGCTCGTCGACCAGCTCGGAGAACTCCCGGAACGTGGACTCGTGCTGCTCGGCGTAGGAGCCGGCGTTGACCAGTCCGCTTTCGCCCGAGGCGCCGCCGCCGACCAGTTCGACGAAGGACTCGAGTCCGGACGTCGAGCTGTTCATGACCTTCTTGGCGGTCCAGAAGTACGAGTCCTCGTCCCGGTGCATGTCGTAGAAGGCCACCAGGAAGTCATGGAAGAGCGCGTACTCGTTCCGGTAGCGCGCCTCGTACTCCTCGAAGCACTTCTCCTCCTCGAAGTCCCCGCTCAGGACCGAGTTGATGGAGCGCGCGGCCAGCAGACCGCTGTAGGTGGCGAGGTGCACACCGGAGGAGAAGACCGGGTCGATGAAGCACGCCGCATCGCCCACCAGGACCATGCCGGGGCGCCAGAACTTCTCCTGGATGTACGAGTAGTCCTTGCGGATCCGGATCTCGCCGTAGGGACCGCTCTCCACCCGGCGCGCCTCGGACAGGTGCTCCGCGATGAGCGGGCATTCCTCGATCAGGCTCATCAGAGCCTTCTCCTTGTCGCCCTGCACGCGCTCCAGCGCCTCGCGCCGCAGGACCGCGCCGACGCTGGTGAGTTCGTCGGTGAGCGGGATGTACCAGAACCAGCCGTCGTCGAAGGCGGCGCAGAGGATGTTGCCGGAGTTGGGTGCCGGGAGGCGCTTGCCGCCTTCGAAGTAGCCGAAGAGCGCGATGTTCTGGAAGAACTCCGAGTAGTGCCGGGTGCCGCCGATCTTGGTGTGAATGCGGCTCTTGTTGCCGGAGGCGTCCACGACGAAGCGGCTGCGCACCTCGTGGCGCACTCCGTCGGCGTCGGCGTACCGCACACCGCTGATGCGGCCGTCCTCCTCGATGACGTCCACCACGGAGCTCTTCTCGCGGACCTCGACGCCCTTGGAGCGCGCGTTGTCCAGGAGGATCTGGTCGAACTTCATCCGCTCGACCTGGTAGGCCAGCGAGGTCGGGCCCGAGAAGGTCTCGGAGACGGAGAACGAGAACGTCCAGGGTTCGGGGCTGCTCCCCCACCGGAAGGTGCCGCCGCGCTTGGGCATGAACGCGGCCTTCTCCAGCTCCTCCGAGACGCCGAGGAGCTTGCAGATGCCGTGCACCGTCGAGGGCAACAGGGACTCCCCGATCTGATACCGGGGGAATTCCTCCTTCTCCAGGAGAAGGACACGGTGCCCCTGCATGGCTATCAGGGTGGACACGGTGGAACCGCCCGGACCACCACCTACGACAACGACATCGAATTGGTGGTCGTTCTTGTCAGACATGACTTCATTTCTCCTTCGATGGCACCGGAGGGCGTCCAGGCCGCAAACAGCGGTATTCAGACCCGCAAACCGGAAACAATTGAGCGCAAGCTACGTGCGGCAGCCAGATCGGCACAGCCGGCCAGGAGGAGGGCCTCTTCGAGTTCCGTCCGCAGGATCGAGAACACCTGGGCGACTCCCTGCGCCCCGGCTGCGCTCAACCCCCACAGCACCGGGCGCCCGATCAGGACCCCGTCGGCGCCCAGCGCGAGAGCGCGCAGGATGTCGGTGCCGCTGCGGACACCGCTGTCCATGAGGACCTGGCACTGCCCGTCCACCGCTTCGACCACCCAGGGCAGTGCGGTGATGCTGGCCGGTGCGCTGTCCAGCTGTCGGCCACCGTGGTTGGAAACCACCACGGCGTCGGCCCCGAGCCGGACGGCCTGTTCCGCATCCCTGGGATCGAGGATGCCCTTGACCACCAGGGGAAGTCGGGTCTGCTCCCGGATCCACTCCAGGTCGGACCAGCCGAAAGTCGAGTCGAAGGCCATCTTCGTGTGGGCGGCCACGGCCGACTCGCCCGGCCGGCGCGCATGGGCCGCGGAGGGTCCGTCGGGCTCGAGGTTGGCGCTGCGGATCCAGGAGGGGAGCGTGAACTCGTTGCGCAGGTCGCGCAGTCGGCGGCCCATGATCGGGACGTCCACGGTCACCATCAGGGCCTGGCAGCCGACGTGTTCGGCGCGGCGGATCAGCTCGAGCACCCGGCCGCGATCGTGCAGCCAGTAGAGCTGGAACCACAGGTCCGCTCCGACCGCGGCGATCTCCTCCAGCGAGTGACTGCTGATGGTGCTGACCACGAAGGGCACCCCCGCCGCCAGAGCACCCTCCGCGGCGGCGAGTTCGCCCTCCGGGTGCAGCAGACGCTGGTACGCCATCGGCGCGACCGCGAGGGGAAGCGCCGCCGAGCCGCCCGGCAACTGCGCGCCGGTGTCGCTCGCCTTGACGCCTGCCAGCACCCTGGGTACCAGCGACACACCGTCCAGCGCCGCCCGGTTGGCCTCCAGGGTTGATTCGGTTCCGCTGCCGCCGGAAATGAAGTCCCACACCGCCGGCGTCAGGCGTGCGGCGGCGGACCGTCGCAGGTCCTCCACGCACAGGGGCTGCTGGGTCATTTACTTCCCGACCTCTGCTTCGGCCCGCTGCCGTTCGACCGCTTCGTAAAGCGCCTTGATGTTTCCGCTTCCGAAGGTACGAGCGCCCATTCGCTCGATGACCTCCATGAAGAGCGTGCGGCGCGGGTGGACCGAGGCGGTGAAGATCTGGAACAGCTGGCCGTCGTGGTCCTCGTCGACCAGGACGTCCAGTTCCTTGAGTTCGGAAACCGAGTACTTCGTCAGATCCACGCCCAGCAGCCGGTAGTAGGCGGCAGGAGTGCTCAGGAAGGAAACACCCCGCGACTTCATGAGGCCCACCGACCCCACGATGCTGTCCACGGTGAAGGCGATGTGCTGGACACCGGCCCCGTCGTGATTCTTCAGGAACGCGTCGATCTGCCCCGGCTCCAGCGAGGTGTCGGGTTCGATCAGCGTGAGCGTGACAGCACCGGACCGGCTCTGGACCACCCTGGAATCCATTGCCTGCTTTCCCACCACGATGCGCTCTTCGAAGATCATCTGGAAGTCCAGGACCTTTTCGTAGAACTCCACGGTGGCTGCCAGCTGCCCGGCTTCGAGGCAGATGGCGAAATGGTCGATCGTGTTCAGGCCGCTGTCGAACCGGGCGCCCGTCTCGGGAACCGGGGAGAAACCCGGAAGCTCCCGCACATCGCTGCCGGCCGGCCGCTGCACGAAGGTGTGGAACACGTCCCCGAAGCCTCTGATCGAGGCAGTCAGCACCCCGTCCCGCTCCGCCGGCTCCGCGACCGCCACCGCACCCCGACGCACTGCCTCGGCGAACATTTCCCTGGCGTTGGGGGTCGTCAGTGCGATGTTGGCCACCCCGTCACCGTGCTGCGCCACGTAGGCGGCCGCAGGATGGTCGACACCCTCCGCCGACGTCAGCACCAGCCGGATCTCGTTCCTGCCGAGCGCCACCGACCTGACGGCCGTGACGGATTCCGCCGATCCGGCGGCTCCGTAGATCTCGAATCCGTAGCCGTCGATGAACTGCTCCGCAGCCACCGCTGTGTCCTGGACGTAGAACTCGACATGGTCGATGGCGAGCCCATCGAAAATGGATGCGTCCGAATGAGTCATTTACTTCACCGTTCCGGTCGTCTGCCTGGGCAGGAACTGGAGGTTGCGAGGGAGAAGAACGCTCACGCCGTTGCGCTCATCTGCTGGACCAGGCTGTGCGGCCGCATTTCCGTCCAGGTCGAGTTGATGTACTCGATGCACGATGTGCGATCACTCCGGTGAACGACGGTCCAGCCTGCCGGCACCTCGGCGAACTTCGGCCAGAGCGAATACTGCTTCTCCTCGTTGATCAGTACGAGGTATTCCGCTTCGGGGTCTTCGAAAGGATTGGTCACGACCTCACTCCTTCTACTTACTCATCCTTGACGAACTGAAGGGGGTCACGGTCCGGATTCGATGGCCGCAGAAAAGCCTCTGCCCGGCCAATCACCTTGTGAACGATCCCCCGTCGAATGGCCCAGCGGCCTTGTGGAGCGAGATTCGCATGGCCACGGGGAGGAATTCAACTCGATGGCTGCTGCGTGAAACACGCCTCTGCAAAAGGAATTCCTCACGCGCCGGCGGCCTCACCGGTAAGGCGCCGCACGGTAATCGGGGGGTCTCCCTGCTCACCGTGCGGCGTCACCCGCAAAGGCCTGGTCCGGCGGGGTGTCCATGTGCGGCGCTGCCGCAGTTGGACGCCCCCGGTCTCTCCTCACTCACACTCACAGCCGGCGGCCCTGCGTTGTTTCGCCGGTGCCGTGGCTGTCCCCGCAGCATGGTCCATGCCGTCGAGTCCGGTCCAGGCAGCGAGTGGACACCGGATAACGGCTCCACCAGGGCCCTTTCGGGGAATGGCCACTACCGGCCTGGCCGGTGAATGCCAATCCGGAAACACGCTGGTCGACCGCTTTTCCGGGACCCGGCGATTGGCACCAAACGGCCCGGGCGAGTCCTGCCAGCCACAAGTCCTTACGAGCGGGGTGTGCAGAGGGAGAAGCTCTCTCCATCACCACCGGGAACGGCCTCCGAACAGGCCGGATCCCCGGTCATTGACCACACCTCTCTCTTCTGGAGGAGCACCGCTATGCCTCGCGCCCCGCGTGGCCGGATCGACCCGCGTCGTCTTGAGGGCCTGCGAACCGGCCCACTCCGCATCACTGCCCACCTCTGGAGGCCGACCCAGTGAGAGCGACGTACGCAGCGACCGCCGTCATCGGAGCCGAGAGCCTGGTCCGACCGACCGCATCCGGAGCGGAACCACGCGAAGCACAGTGCGCCGAGGTTCCCGTCACCGCGGTGACGGTCGGCGACTCCCCCCGGTCCGCGGGGGCGGACGAGGAACACATCGCCCGGCTGGCCGAGACCGAGGAGCCGCTTCCGCCCATCCTGGTGGACCGCCGGACCATGCGCGTCATCGACGGGATGCACCGCCTCGCCGCCGCCCGGCTGCGCGGCCAACAGACCATTTCCGTGAAGTTCTTCGACGGCTGCGCCGACGACGCGTTCCTGCGCGGCGTCGAGGCGAACGTCACGCACGGGCTCCCCCTGTCCCAGGCCGATCGGCGCGCTGCCGCGGCAAGGATCGTGGCGACCCATCCGCACCTGTCCGACCGGTCCATCGCCCGGGCCTCGGGCCTCGGCGCCAAGACGGTGGCGGCGCTCCGCCGGAGTTCCGGCGCGGGCACCCGGGACGACCTCCGGGTCGGCGGGGACGGCAGGGTCCGGCCGCTGAGCAGCGTGGAGGGCCGGCAGCGCGCGGCCGAGATCCTGGCCGAGCATCCGCAGGCCTCCCTGCGCGAGGTGGCGCGGATGGCCGGGATCTCGCCGACGACGGTGAGCGACGTCCGCAGGCTCCTGGAGGCAGGGAGGGATCCCGGCGCTTCAGGCGGCGGTCCCAGAGCGCGCACCGAGGTCAACTCCTGTGCGGTAAAGGGGCGTTCGAGCACACCGATCACCACGCCGATCATCGCGGTGGTCAACCCGGCGGGGCGGCGCGTGGAGCCGCCCCAGGTGGACCCCGCAACGGTGCTGCAGAAGCTGCTGCGCGACCCCGCCCTGCGCCAGCGGGAATCCGGCCGCCACCTGCTGCGCCTGCTGCAGCACAACGTCGTCGACCAGCACATGTGGGCCGAACTGGCCGCCGCGGTACCGGCGCACGCCGGCGGCCTGGTGGCGGATCTGGCGCGCCAGTACGCGCAGACCTGGGCGGTGTTCGCGCAGGAGTTGTACGCACGATCCGAGGATCTGGAGAGCCAAAGGATGACCGGGTGAGCCGCCGCCCCGACGACTGCCGTTCGTCAGGTTGATCGCGCAGCGGCCACCCGCCGCGACGATCACCTGGCACCCGCAGAGCCGCGTTGCCGGCCCACCTGAATTCGCGCGACCCCAACCCCGAAAGAGAGTTATTGGCAATGCGTGCTGCAACTGCTGTTGATTTTGCTGAGGATCAGCCGTTCGAGTCGGGTACGGCGCTGATCGGTGATTCCGTGCAGGCGGCTTTTGCGGCGCAGGCGCTGCGCTCTCCGGGTGCGGTCGCGGTGCGGTGCTCCGGACGGGAGCTGTCGTACCGGGAGCTGGACGAGCGGGCCAACCAGCTGGCGCACCGGCTGCTGGGCCTGGGCGTGACTCCGGAAGCACCGGTCGCGGTGCTGATGGAACGCTCCGTGGACCTGGTCGTGGCACTCCTGGCGGTACTGAAGGCAGGCGCCTTCTACCTGCCGCTGCACAGCGGGTACCCGCTCGAGCGGATGCAGTGGATCGTCGACGAGACCTCCGCCCCGGTGCTGCTGGCCGACGCCGCGAAGCGTGAGCGGGGCCTGCCCGACGCCCCGCAGGTCGTCCTCATCGACCAGGACACCGAGCTGGCCTCGCTCTCGGTCACCGACCCGGGGGTGGAGTGCCGGCCGGAGCAGCTGGCGTACGTGATGTACACGTCGGGCTCGACGGGCCGCCCCAAGGGAGTCGCGGTCACCCACCGCGACGTCCTGGAGCTCGTCGTGGACGGACTGTTCGAGCGGCCGGGCGCCCACGAGCGGGTGCTCATGGTGGCTCCGTACGCCTTCGACCCCTCGACGTACGAGATGTGGGTTCCCCTCCTGCACGGCGGCCGGACGGTCGTGTCGCCCGAAGGCGACCTGAGCGTGGCCACGCTGTCACGGCTGATCTCGGAGGAGGAGATCACCGGGCTTCAGCTGACGGCGGGCCTGTTCCGCGTCATGGCCGACGAGGCCCCGCACTGCTTCACCGGCGTGCGGGAAGTCATCACCGGCGGCGACGTGATCTCCCCGACCGCGGTGCGCCGGGTACTGGAGCACTGCCCCGACACCGTGGTGCGGTCGACGTACGGACCCACCGAGACGACCCTGTTCGCGACCCAGGCCCCCTGGACCGCGACCGACACCGTCCCCGCGCCGATCCCGATCGGCCGTCCGCTGGACGGCATGCGCGCCTACATCCTCGACGACCGTCTGGAGCCCGTCCTGGAGGGGACCGGGGAGCTCTACCTGGCGGGTGCGGGCCTGGCCCGGGGCTACTACGGCCGCTCGGACCTGACCGCGGAACGGTTCCTCGCCGACCCGTTCGGGCCGGCCGGCAGCCGCATGTACCGCACCGGAGACCTCGCCCGCTGGGCGGGCGACGGACTCCTCGACTTCGTCGGCCGGGCCGACGACCAGGTCAAGATCCGCGGCTTCCGCATCGAACTCGGCGAAATCGAAACCGTGCTCGGCCAGTTCCCCGGACTCTCCCAGGTGGCGGTGATGGCCCGCGAGGACCAGCCCGGCGGCAAGCGCCTGGTGGCCTACGCGGTCGTCGAGACCGGCCACCACACGGTGGACCCCGAAGACCTCCGCACCCACACGGCCGCACTCCTCCCGGAGTTCATGGTCCCCTCCGTCTTCGTGGTCCTGGACCAGCTGCCGCTGACCAGCAACGGCAAGGTCGACTACCGGTCCCTGCCCGCGCCCTCGTACGAGACGGAGGCGTCCGGGCGCGGGCCCCGCACTCCGCGCGAGGAGATCCTCTGCGGCCTGTTCACCGAGATCCTGGGCGTGTCAGAGGTCGGCATCGACGACAACTTCTTCGAGCTCGGCGGCCACTCCCTCCTCGCCACCCGTCTCATCAGCCGCATCCGCACCACCCTCGACATCGAAATCCCCTTCCGCACCTTCTTCGAGGCCCCCACCGTCGCCGGCCTGGCCGACCAGATCACGCGGGCCGGATCGTCCAGGACCGCGCTGACCGCGATGGAGCGCCCGGAACGGATTCCGCTGTCGCCGGCACAGAACCGCCTCTGGTTCCTCAACAAGCTGGAGAGGACGACCGCCACGTACGTCCTGCCGTTCGCGGTGCGGCTTTCCGGACACCTCGATCACGCGGCCCTGGAAGCGGCGCTATGCGAGGTGATCGGTCGGCACGAGAGCCTGCGGACGGTGTTCCCGGAGGTCGACGGGGAGCCTCGGCAGCGCATTCTGGAGCCCGGCCAGGTCCGCCCCGAGCTTCCCGTGGTGGAGGTCGGCGCGGCGGACCTGGAGGAGGCGCTTCGAGCCGCCGGCAACACCGGCTTCGACGTCACCGTCGATCCGCCGATCCGGGCCCGGTTGTTCACGACCGGCCCGGACCACCACGTCCTGCTCCTCCTGCTGCACCACATCGGAAACGACGGCTGGTCGCTGGCCCCGCTGGCCCGTGACATCAGCCTCGCCTACGCCGCACGCTGCGCGGGCACGGCACCGGCCTGGTCACCGCTGCCCGTGCAGTACGCCGACTACACCCTGTGGCAGCGTGAACTCCTCGGCGCGGAGGACGATCCGCACTCCCCGATGCACGAGCAACTCGCCTTCTGGAAGCAGGCCTTGGCCGGGATTCCCGACCAGCTCGAGCTGCCCTTCGACCGCCCCCGGCCCAAGGTGGCCGACTACCGCGGTGACACCGTCCCGATCCGGATCGACGCCGCACTGCACCGCGCGCTCGCCGAACTGGCCCAGGAAACGAACACCACCCTGTTCATGGTGCTCCAGGCCGCCGTCGCCACCCTGCTCAGCCGACTCGGCGCAGGCACCGACATCCCCCTGGGAACCCCCGTCGCAGGACGCACCGACGAAGCCCTCGACGACCTCGTCGGGTTCTTCGTCAACACCCTGGTCCTGCGCAACGACACCTCCGGAAACCCCACCTTCCGCGAACTCCTCGCCCGCACCCGCGAAACCGACCTCGCCGCCTACTCCCACCAGGACGTCCCCTTCGAACGACTCGTGGAGGTCCTCAACCCGGAGCGCTCGCTGGCCCGCAACCCCCTGTTCCAGGTGATGCTGGCGCTGCACACCCAGGCGGCTCCCGCGTTCGACCTGCCCGGTCTGTCGGCCGTCACCGAGGACCTCACCAAGGACGTGACCAGCTTCGACCTCACGTTCAACTTCTACGAGTCCACGGACGTCGCCGGGGCCCCCGCGGGGCTCGACGGCTTCCTGGAGTACCGCACCGACCTGGCCGACACGACCACCGCGGAGCGGTTCACCGAGGGCCTGCGGCTGCTGCTGGCGGCCTTCGCCGAGCGCCCCGACCTGCCGATCAGCGCCGCCGCACTGCTCTCCCCCGCCGAGCGGAGCGCACTGCTCGCCGAGGGGGCCGGGGCCCCTGCCCCCGGGCACCGGTTCCTCACCGACGTGTTCGAGGAACATGCGGCGCTGCGCCCCGACGCACCGGCGCTGGAGCACGAGGGCACCGTACTCACCTACGCCGAGCTGAACACGCGGGCCAACCAGGTCGCCCACTGGCTCATCGGGCAGGGCGTCGGCTCCGAGCACCTGGTGGCGCTGGCGGTGCCCCGGTCCGTGGAGATGGTGGCGGCGCTGCTGGGCGTCCTGAAGGCCGGCGCCGCCTTCCTCCCCGTCGATCCGGCCTACCCGGCGGACCGCATCGCCTTCATGCTCCGGGACGCCGCCCCGGTCCGGGTGCTCACCAGCCGCGAGGCGGCCGGGCTGCTCCCCCAGGACGGCCCGCGGGCCCTCCTGCTGGACGATCCCGCTGCCCTGGCCGGACTCGACGGCGCCGATCCCACGGATGCCGAGCGGACCGCCCGACTCCGGCCGGACGACCTGGCGTACACCGTCTACACATCGGGCTCCACCGGCACCCCCAAGGGCGTGGCCGTCACCCACCGCGGCATCTGCGCACTGACCGCCACGCTGGCGGAGACGTACCAGGTACGGCCGGAGGACCGGGTCCTGCAGTTGGCCTCGATCAGCTTCGACATGGCGCTGGAGGACTTCCTCCGGGCGTTCTGGTTCGGCGCGACCCTCGTCGTCCCCGCCCCCGGCCCCCTGGTCGGGGACGCCCTCGGCGACTTCCTGGAGCAGCGCCGGATCTCCTGCGCCGACATGCCGCCCAGCGTGCTCGCCACGCTCCCGGCGCGGCCCTTCCCCGCCCTGCGCGTCCTGAGCGTCGGCGGCGAGGCGTGCCCGCCCGCACTGATCGCACGCTGGGCGGACGGCCGGCGGATGCTCAACCTCTACGGGCCCACCGAGTCCACGATCTCGGCGACGGCCAGCAAGCCGCTGTCCGGCACCGACCCGGCCGCGTCCATCCCCATCGGGGCGCCGGTGCGGGGCACCCGGGCGTACGTCCTGGACGAGCGCCTGCACCTGACGCCGCGAGGGGTGCCGGGAGAGCTGTACATCGCGGGCGCGGGCCTCGCCCGCGGATACCTGCGGCGTCCGGGGCTGACGGCGGAGCGGTTCGTCGCCGACCCCTTCGGCCCGGCCGGCAGCCGCATGTACCGCACCGGTGACCTGGTGCGGTGGCGCGCCGACGGCCAGCTGGAGTTCGTCGGCCGGGCCGACGACCAGGTCAAGATCCGCGGATACCGCATCGAGCTGGGCGAGATCGAAGCCGTGCTGGGCCGTCATCGGGCGGTGGCACAGGTCGCGGTGGTGGTGCGGGAGGACCGGCCGGGCGACAAGCGCCTGGTGGGGTACGTAGTGGCGGCCGAGTCCGCGGGCGCCGAGGTGAGCGCGGACGACCTGCGCACTCATGCACGCAGCTCCTTGCCGGAGTTCATGGTCCCCTCCGCCGTCGTGGTCCTGGACCGGCTGCCGCTGACCACCAACGGCAAGCTGGACCGACGGGCCCTGCCCGCGCCCGTGTACGAAGCCGAGACCGGCGGTCGTACTGCGCGCAGTCCGCAGGAGGAGATCCTGTGCGGGCTGTTCGCGGCGATCCTGGACGTGCCGACGGTGGGCATCGACGACAGCTTCTTCGAGCTGGGCGGGCATTCCCTGCTGGCGGCCAAGGTCGTCAGCCGGATCAGGTCGATCCTGGGCGTCGAACTGCCGGTACGGGCCCTGTTCGAAGCTCCTACGGTTGCCGCCCTGACCGGCCGGGTCGCAGAGGCGGATACGGCCAGGCCCGCGCTGACGGCAGTGGAGCGCCCGGAACTGGTGCCGCTGTCGCCGGCCCAGAACCGGCTGTGGTTCCTGAACGAGCTGGAAGGGGCGAGTGCCACCTACAACGTTCCGGTGGCGTTCCGGCTCACGGGAGACCTGGACGCGCATGCGCTGGAGCAGGCTCTCAACGACGTAGCGGTACGGCACGAGACCTTGCGGACGGTGTTCCGGGAGATCGACGGCCGGACGACACAGACCGTGCTGGGTGCGGACGCCACACCCCTGACGCTGCATCACATCAGCTGCGATGCGGACGGACTGAATGCGGCGCTGCACGCCGCCGGGCAGTACGTCTTCGACCTGTCCGCCGAACCTCCGTTCCGGGCAACGCTGTTCACCATCAACCCGAAGGAGCGGGTACTGCTGCTGCTCATGCACCACATCGCGAGCGACGGCGCCTCGATGGGACCCTTCGGACGCGATCTGGAGACCGCGTTCGACGCCCGGCTCCAGGGCCGCGCACCGCAGTGGTCCGCGCTCCCGGTGCAGTACGCCGACTACACCCTGTGGCAGCGCGAACTCCTCGGCTCGGAAACGGACCCCGAATCTGCGGTGAGCAGGCAACTGGCCTACTGGAAGGAGGCCTTGGCGGGAACACCGGCCCATCTCGAGCTGCCCTTCGACCGTCCGCGGCCCAAGGTGGCCAGCTATCGGGGCGACATGGTTCCGGTCCGCATCGACGCCGAGCTGCACCGTGCGCTCGTCGGCCTGGCCCGGGAGACCAACACCACGCTGTTCATGGTGCTCCAGGCCGCCGTCGCCACCCTGCTGAGCCGGCTGGGCGCGGGATCGGACATTCCGCTCGGCACCCCGAGCGCAGGACGCACCGACGACGCTCTCGACGACATGGTCGGGGTCTTCCTCAACACGCTCGTGCTGCGGACGGACACCTCGGGGAACCCGACGTTCCGGGAACTCCTGGAGCGGGTCCGCGGGACCGCGCTGTCCGCCTACACGCACCAGGACGTGCCGTTCGAGCGCGTGGTCGAGGCCGTGAATCCGACGCGCTCGCCTGCCTGGCATCCGCTCTTCCAGGTCATGGTCGTCCTGCAGAACTCCGTGGGAGGCGCGCTCTCACTGCCCGGCCTGGTGGTGGAAGCCGAGGAGGCCTTCAGCACCCGTACGGCCAAGTTCGATCTCGGCTTCGTCCTCAACGAGTGCCACGCGGCCGACAACGGGCCGGCCGGGCTCGCCGGAATGCTGGAGTACAGCACTGACGTCTTCGAGAAGGACACTGCCGAACGGATGGTGGCCCAGCTGGTGGCGGTGCTGACGCAGCTCGGCACCGCTCCCGACCGCCGGATCGGTGAAGCGCAGATCCTGTCGCCGGCCGAGCGTGTGCGGTTGCTGGAGTCGTGGGCGGGGGCGGAGCCCCGTCAGGAGCTTGAGGCCGGTTCCGTGCAGGAGGCTTTCGCGGCGCAGGCGCTGCGTTCTCCGGACTCGGTGGCGGTGCGGTGTGCCGGACGGGAGCTGTCCTACCGGGAGTTGGACGAGCGGGCGAATCAGCTGGCGCACCGGCTGCTGGGTCTGGGCGTGCGCCCGGAGGCTCCGGTCGCGGTGCTGATGGAACGCTCCGTGGACCTGGTGGTGGCCCTGCTGGCGGTGCTGAAGTCCGGCGCGTTCTACCTGCCGCTGCACAGCGGATATCCGCTGGAGCGGATGCAGTGGATCGTCGACGAGACCTCCGCTCCGGTGCTGCTCGCTGACGCCGCGACACGTGAGAGCGGTCTGCCCGATGCCCCGCAGGTCGTGGTGATCGACCAGGACGCCGAACTGGTCTCGCTGCCGGTGGTTGATCCGGGTGTGGAGTGCCGGCCGGAGCAGCTGGCGTACGTGATGTACACGTCGGGCTCCACCGGGCGTCCCAAGGGAGTCGCGGTCACCCACCGCGACATCCTCGACCTGGTGGTGGACGGCATGTTCGAGCGGCCGGGCGCCCACGAGCGGGTCCTGCTCCTGGCTTCGTACGCCTTCGACCCCTCGACGTACGCGTTCTGGGTACCGCTGCTGCACGGCGGGCGCACCGTCATCACCCCCGAGGGCGACCTTGCGGTCGCCGAACTCGCCCGTCTGATCATCGAGGAGGAGATCACCGGCCTGGACATCACCGCAGGCCTGTTCCGCGTCATGGCCGAGGAAGCCCCGGACTGCTTCACCGGCGTACGGGAAGTCATCACCGGCGGCGACCTCATCTCCCCGACCGCCGTACGCCGCGTACTGGAACACAGCCCCGACACCCTGGTCCGCTGCGCCTACGGCCCCACCGAAACGACCCTGTTCGCGACCCAGGCCCCCTGGACCGCGGGCGACACCGTGCCCGCGCCGGTCCCGGTCGGACGCCCGCTGGACGGCATGCGCGCCTACATCCTCGACGACACCCTCTCCCTGGTCCCCCAAGGCGTCGCAGGTGAGCTCTACTTGGCGGGCACGGGCCTGGCCCGCGGCTACTACGGCCGCCCGGACCTGACCGCGGAGCGCTTCGTCGCCGACCCGTTCGGGCCGGCCGGCAGCCGCATGTACCGCACCGGAGACCTCGCCCGCTGGTCGGGCAACGGACTCCTGAACTTCGTCGGCCGGGCCGACGACCAGGTCAAGATCCGCGGCTTCCGCATCGAACTCGGCGAAATCGAAGCCGTACTCGGCCAGTTCCCGGGACTGTCCCAAGTCGCGGTCGTCGCCCGTGAGGACCAGCCCGGCGACAAGCGCCTCGTCGCCTACGTCGTCGCCGAAACCGGCCCCGACACCGTGGACGCCGAAGCCCTGCGCACCCACACGGCCGGCCTGCTGCCCGAATACATGGTGCCCGCGGCGTTCCTGGTCCTCGACCAGCTGCCGCTGACCGCCAACAGCAAGCTGGACCACCGGGCCCTGCCCGCGCCCTCGTACGAGACGAACGCGTCCGGGCGCGGGCCCCGCACCCCGCGCGAGGAGATCCTGTGCGGCCTGTTCGCCGAGATCCTGGGCGTACGAGAGGTGGGCATCGACGACAACTTCTTCGAACTCGGCGGCCACTCCCTCCTCGCCACCGGCCTCATCAGCCGCATCCGCACCACCCTCGACCTCGAACTTCCCGTCCGCAGCCTCTTCGAGACCCCCACCATCGCGGCCCTCGTCGAGCAGCTGGACAAGGCGCCCGGGACCTCTTCCGGGAACTCGTTGGGCGTTCTGCTCCCTCTCCGCGCCGAAGGAGACCTCGACCCGCTGTTCTGTGTCCATCCGGCGATCGGGCTCAGCTGGTCGTACTCAGGGCTCCTGCGCCACCTGGACCGCCGGCAGCCTCTCTACGGGCTGCAGGCACGCAGGTTCAGCGAGCCGGATGCCCCGGCACCCCGGCTGGAGGAGATGGTCGAGGACTACCTGAAGGAGATCCGGGCGGTCCAGCCCTCCGGCCCGTACTCCCTCCTGGGATGGTCCTTCGGCGGCATCGTGGCGCACTCCCTTGCGGTCCGCCTGCAGGAGGAGGGCGAGGAAGTCGCGCTGCTCGCCCTGATGGACAGCTACCTGCCCACGGACGGCTGGGAGAGCGAGCGGCTGTCGTACGACAGCCCGGAGGTGCTGGGTGCCATCACCGAGTCCATCGGACACGACCCGACATCACCGACAAGTCCTCTCGCCGGACTCGGCGCGGAGGGGCTCTCCGCGCTGGTCGGGGTCTTCGTGGACATCGCCAACCTGAGCGATCGCATCAGTGCCGGGAAGTTCCTGGGCGACATCCTCTTCTTCGCCGCCACGGCCGACAAGCCGGGCAGCGACCTCACTCCCGACGTCTGGTCTCCGCATACGACCGGACGGATCGACGTGCACGACATCGACTGCGTGCACGGAGCCATGACCCAACCCCGCCATCTGTCCGCCATAGGACAGGTATTGGCGGCCCGCTTGGCCGACACCCCGGGGAGCCGGGACAAGGCGTGACCCTCCCCCAGTCTCCGGGGCTGTCCCTGTCTCGGTACAGCCATCCATGAACGCATATCTCAGGAGAAACGTGATGTTCAGCAGTAAAGAGAAGGAAGCCCAGCCGCGCATGAGCAGCAGCTTCAACAAGGTGTGGGTGGCGACGATCTCCTCGTCCCTGGGCGACGGTGTCCAAATGGCCGCGCTGCCCCTGCTGGCCGTCCAGCTGACCGATGACCCCATGCTCATCGGTGCGTCCGGCGCAGTCGCGATGCTGCCCTGGTTCCTGTTCGGTCTGCCGGCCGGAGCCCTGGTGGACCGGTGGAACCGCAAGAAGGTGATGCTGCGTGCGGACCTCGTCCGGCTCGCCATCCTGGCCCTGCTCGCGGTCGCCGTACTGACCGGCAACATCAACATCTACATGCTGATCGTGGCGGGATTCGCGCTGGGCTGCGGAGACATCTTCTTCGACATCGCCGCACAGGCCGTCATGCCGGTGGTCACCTCCGGGGAGAAGGAGCTCATCCGGGGCAACAGCCGGATCTCCGCAGCTCAGATCAATGGCGAACAGCTCGTGGGCCCCACGCTCGGCGGTGTGCTCTTCACGGTGTCGCATTCGCTGCCGTTCGTGGGGAACGCGATCTCCTTCCTGGTCAGCGCGATCTGCGTCGGTTCCCTGAAGGGTGACTTCGGGAACGCGCCCACCGAGGAGCCGGCCCGAAGGAACCTGCGCGCCGAGGTCTCGGAGGGTCTGACCTGGCTGCTGAAGCACCCGGTCCTGCGCACGCTGGCCGGCACGGCCGCCATCGGCAACCTCGTCTTCACCGCCCAGATGTCGCTGCTGGTCCTGCTGGCCAAGAACGAGCTCGGTCTCGGAGAGATCGGCTACGGCCTGCTGCTGAGCTCGACCGCCGTCGGTGCCTTCATCGGCAGCTTCGCGGCCTCCGCGATCTCCAAGAAGCTCCAGGTCGGCACCATGCGAGTCCTCGGCATGTCGCTCGAAGGACTGGCGATCATCGTCCAGGGCCTGACCGGAAGCCCCTGGGTGGCCGGCGCGATGATGGCCGTCATCGGCTTCTCGATGAGCGTCCAGATCGTCATCGTCGGCTCGCTGCGCCAGCGTCTCGCCCCGGCGAACATCCGTGGCCGCGTGCTCTCCGCCAGCCGGCTGATCTCGCTCGTGGGCGCACCCGTCGGCGGTCTGCTCGGCGGCTACCTCGCGAGTGCGGTCTCCCTGCGGACGCCCTTCATCTGGGGCGGCGCCCTGATGGTCCTGGTGGCCGTGGCCAGCTTCCCCGCGCTCAGCAACCGCGCCATTCGCGCGGCGACGGAAGGGATCGCCGACACCACGGCCGACACGAAAGCCGACACGACGGAAGCCGCAGAAGAGCCTGCCGGCGCGTCCTCGAAGTAGCCCACCTCGAAGTAGTCGCGGGACCACCGGTCCCCCTAGGCAAGCGAGATTGCATGAACGACACCGGAGTGGAACTCCTGGCCGCCGACCTCGGTACGGATCGGCTGCACGCAGCGCTCCAGGACCCGGCGCTGGCCTCCATGAACTTCTTGAACGAGGTGTCCGGCCGATTCCCCGAGGCAATCTCGCTCGCCGCCGGCCGGCCCCGCGAGGACTTCTACGACGTCGAGGACCTGCCCCGGTACCTGCAGATCTTCAGCGACTACCTGGCGGCCGAGAAGGGGGCGGACGCAGAGACGGTCCGCCGCACCCTCTTCCAGTACGGCCGGACCAAGGGCATCATCCACGACCTGCTCGCCCGGCACCTCGTCCGCGACGAGGGCATCGACGTCGACCCCGAGTCGATCGTCGTCACGGTCGGCTGCCAGGAGGCCATGTTCCTGGTGCTCCGGGCACTGCGCCGGGACGAGCGGGACGTCGTACTGACGGTTTCGCCGGGCTACGTCGGACTGACGGGTGCCGCGCGACTGGTGGACATGCCCGTATGGCCGGTACGGGACGACGAGCGCGGCATCGACCTCGACCACCTGGTCGACCAGATCGAGGCGGTCCGCGCCGCCGGCAAGCGGCCACGGGCCTTCTACCTCGTCCCGGACTTCGCCAACCCCTCCGGCGCGAGCCTCGACCTGGCGGCCCGCCGGAAACTGCTCGCCATCGCGGCCGAGCACGACCTGCTGATCCTCGAAGACAATCCGTACAGCCTGTTCCAGGCCGAAGACGGTCAGCGCCTGCCCACGCTCAAGGCCCTCGACACCGCGCGCCGGGTCGTCTATCTCGGCTCGCTCTCCAAGACCTGCTTCCCCGGAGCCAGGATCGGATTCGTCGTCGCGGATCAGCGCGTCGCCGGTGCTGAGGGGGACTCCACGCTCTTCGCGGACGAACTGTCCAAGATAAAGAGCATGCTCACCGTCAACACCCCACCCGTGGCCCAGGCCATAGCGGGAGGGAAGCTGCTGGAGCACGACTGCAGTCTGGTCGAGGCCAACACCAGGGAAATCCAGTTCTACCGCCGGAATCTGCGACTGCTGCTGGATGGCCTGAGCCGGCGGTTCCCGCCCGGCGGAAACCACCAGGTCTCGTGGAATGCACCCAGCGGTGGATTCTTCGTGGTGGTGACCGTTCCCTTCATTGCCGACAACGCCGCTCTGGAATACGGGGCCGCCAAGTACGGCGTGCTGTGGACACCGATGAGCCATTTCTACGACGGCCCCGGCGGAGAGGACACGTTGCGCCTTTCCGTGAGCGCGGTGTCGCCGGACGGGATCGAAGCAGCACTGGACCGATTGGCGTTGCTCATCGCCGACCTTTCCGGCCCGCGAATATCCATGCACTAGTCCCTCATTCCGAGGGCCAGGAGATTTCACATGTCACATAGAGGAACACTTACCGAGGACCTCACCAGCGTGGACCTCACGGACCCGAGCACCTTCCTGCACCCCGGAATGGAAGAATTCTGGCGGAGCGCCCGGACCGAGCAGCCCGTATATCTGCACCCGGCAACGGAGCGCGGAACCGCTTTCTGGGTGGTGTCCCGCTACGCGGACGTCATGGCCGTGCTGCAGGATTCCGAGCACTTCAGCTCGAAGCCCGGAAACATGATGTCCTCGCTGCACAAGCCCGGAGGGGATCCGGCGGCCGGCAAGATCCTCGCGCTCACCGATGCGCCGCGCCACAATGCCATGCGGACCATCCTGCTGAAGGCGTTCAGCCCCCGGACCCGCAAGGCCGTGACGGACAAGCTGCAGCAGAGGGTCGACCATCTCATCGGCCGCGCCATCGCCACGGGGACCTTCGACTTCGCCAGGGAGGTCGCGGAAGCGATCCCCATGGGAATGATCTGCGATCTCCTCGGCTTCCCGTCGGAGGATCACCAGTACCTGCTCGACCTGAGCCAGAAGGCGCTCAGCACGGACGAGGACGGGCTGACCACCGAGGACATCTGGCTGTCCCGCAACGAACTCCTCATCTACTGCCAGGAGATCATCGAGGCCCGCCGCGAGGATCCCCAGGACGACCTGATCAGCGCGATGGCCACCAGCGAGATCAACGGTGTGCCGATGACCGACGACGAAGTGGTCGTCAATTGCTACGGGTTCATCCTCGCGGGAGATCACACCAGTCGCCTGGCCATGATCGGCGCCGTGCACGCCTTCTCCCAGTACCCCGATCAATGGCGGGCGCTGAAGGAGGGCCGCGTCCCGATCTCCAGTGCGATCGAGGAGATCCTGCGCTGGACGACGCCGGCCATGCACACCGGTCGTACGGCGAAGTCCGAGGTCACCATCGGCGGCCGGACGATCCGGGAGGGCGACCACGTCATCCTCTGGAACAGCTCCGCGAACCGCGACGAGGACGTCTTCCCGGATCCGCAGACTTTCGACCTGTCAAGGACTCCCAACAAGCACCTCTCCTTCGGCGCCGGATCCCATTTCTGCTTCGGGTCCTACCTCGCGCGAGCCGAAATCACCGCCGTCCTGAAGACCCTCTGCAGCACGGTGGACCGGATCGAGCTCGCGGGCGACCCCAAGCCGCTCCACTCGACGTTCCTCCGCGGATACAGCAGCCTGCCGGTCTCCCTCGTTCCCGGCGAGTCCGCCGCGCCATAGCCGGCCCGCTCCTCCTGTCGTCCCGGATCGCGCACACCACGTACAACGCGAAGGATTTTGTGAAGTGATTGAGGTTGAAACCCAGGCTCATCATGCGAATGTCCCGCCCCTCCACCTGCTGAAGGCGGAACAGCTTCCCACCTCACGGAGCGCCGTCAGGGGCCAGATGAACCAGCGCACGGCGGACGCCCTGCGGACCGTCATCGACATACCCCCGCACGACTCCGACCGGCGCGCGTGGGCCGCCGTCGATGCGGCCCTGGCCTGCCTGACTGCACCCGTGGCTTCCACCCGGTACACCGATGCGGAGCGAAAGTCCGTGCCGGAGGACCTCTACGAGGAACACGACCTGTTCTTCGGCGCGTTCAGGGTCACCGGGAACCCGGTGGAGATCTTCACCTACACGATGCTCGAAGCCCTCCGCAGCCAGCTCGGCGATGCCATCGCAGCCGGGATAAGCCTCAGCAGCGGCGAACGGGCCCAACTGCGCGAGTCGTTCTGGACCACCTTCCACGGGCTGTGGCGACTGGGAGTCGCAGGAACCCCGTTCGAGTACGCGGCCCAAGTCCACACGCGGGGCACGGGCACGGAGCTCGACGACACGAAGAGCGATCCCCTGACCCGCTGGCGGCTCGGCCACCAGGTGTTCTTCGCACTCATCCAGGCCCTGATCGTGTCGGTGGGCTGCCTTCACGAGTACCTCAAGGACGATCCGGACGACGTCGACGGCGCCTGCCGGCTGATCGAGGACGCCACGGTGCTGATGATCGGGTCCGGCACGTCGATGCGGTACGCCGGCGACTTCACGAGCACGCACTACTCGGATTCGGTACGTCCCGCGATGATGCCGCCGCACATCAATCCCAAGTTCAGCGGTCTCCAGGTGCGTGATCACCGGATCCTGCTCAAGCTGCTCAACCGGGTCAAGCCGCTGCTCGCGACGCCCGCCCCGGCCGTCGACAAGTCCTACAGGCAGCTGCTCGATGCGATGTCGACGGCGTACGACGCACACATCGCGGTCTGCTCGAGGTTCGGCGGCGATCGCGAATCGAGTCTCCGCACGCCCGGCTCCAAGGTCCCCGCGGCGGAGATCCTCGAGCGGTTCCGCGCCCGGCGGGTCGGCGCCGCAACGCCGGTGTGCCCGATGGCAGCGGTGCGGTGATCCGGGATCGCATCCACGGCCCGGCTCCGGGCGTACCGGCTGCGAGCCACGGGTACGGCCCGGAGCGCACAACGCAAGCAGTCGCCTCGGTCGGAGACGACCTTGGCGACGGCGTTGCAGCAACCCGAGCGAGGAGCTACTGGTGTGGCGGTGTGGCGGACAGGGGAATCGGTCTTCGGCCACGCGCTCACCCGGCTCAACCAGCTCGGCTGCGGCTACATGTCGAAGATGCGGTTTCCCTGAGGGACTATCAGTTCATTGCCGGAGCCCGGCTCCCGGGACAGATCGACGGCGGAACATTCGATGACGCTCCAGCCCCGTAAAGCGCCTGCGCGTCTCACGGCGCGGTCAATGAGCCCTCGGGCCTGGGTGGTTGCCCGCCCCTTGTCGACCGCGGACACGAACGCCATCAGGCCGATCCGGCCCTCGGCATCGCCGACCACTGTGAGGTGCTCCAGGCCGTCCTGCGGTTCGGCCGCCGCCCAGACGACTTCCTCCACCACTACGGATCGCGCCTGCTCGGCATCGGGGGCCGGGATCATACGGATGAGTACAGCGAGCACGGAACGGCTCCTCGGATCACGGGCCCCAGGTGAACGTGTCGGACGGGCCGGTCGTGGCGGACGCAGCAGTCACTACGACGGCCGCGGCGGGCTCCGTGTTGGCGGCGCTGGGGCCGGCGGCGACGAAGGTTCCGGTCAGAGCGAGCAGGGTAACCAGGGCGAACTTCTTGAAAGACGGCTTTCCGGGCATAGTGATACTCCTCAAGAGGCGGGGTGGTCAATTCCGCTTCAGCTGGCGGCCGTTGAGCGGCCCGACCGGCTGGCGATGACTAGAGCTTGACCCGCCTCCACCCCGCCCCGTAAGCACTTCGGGCTGGCATGATCCGCGCTGTCACCATGGTGCAAACCCGAACACCCCTCGCGAGGGCGCTGACCACGCCGTTCTCCCCTGTGGCAGTCTCGTGCCTGGCCGCGAGATGCCACTCCACATCCGGCTCGCAGCAGGCACGCTTTCCGGACATAACCTTTTGACGCCAAAGGGCATGGAGAGTGCATGCCGCACTTCACAGGCTTCGCGGACCCATATCGCCAAGAAGCGGCCCGTCGAGATCGCGCCAATTGAATCGTGTGCCTCTTACTGAAACGAGCTATGATCCCTCCGACGCCGACAGGGGAACGTCGACGTCCAACTGACCTCGGGGGAGTGCAGAGCAGCGTGTATGGCGTGCGGGCAATTACGGGGGACATCTGCGGACAGACCAGCCGCAGGCGTCCGCATACCCCAATACCGCCCACTCGCCTCTCGCTGGCCGGCTACGACCACTCGGAATCGCAGAACTTCGCGTACCCCGACCCCTGTCGTCGCCGCACCAGCACGAAAGAGGTGAAGCCTTGCTCGAAGCACTCGGCCTGGAACCCGCCGCTGAAGTAGTTTACCGCTCACTCTTGGACTCCCCCCAGTTGGGGATCGAGGAACTGTGCGCCCGCTCGGGACTCACCGAGAACGCGGTGCGAACCGCCTTGGACCAGCTGGCCCACCTCCATCTACTGCGCCCCGGCGGACCAGGGGCGGAGGGCCTTCGTCCGGTCGATCCGGGGGTAAGCCTCAGCGCGCTGCACGCGCGCCAGAGCGCCTCCCTGACACGACACCAAAAGCAGCTGGCAGAGGCCAAGGAATCCATAGCCGCACTGGCCGCCGAGTACGGCGGTTCGCGCCGGGAATTCCTGCCCGAGGTTGCCGAATGCCTCGACGGAATCGACGCGGTCCGCGACCGCCTGGAGGAACTGGCGGAGAGCACCAAGGAAGAGTGCCTGTCCTTCGTCATCGGCGGCGCCCAGCGCCCCGAGGACATGACCGCCGCCAAGGGGCCCGACCAATTGGCCCTGGAGCGCGGCGTCTCCGTCCGCTCGATCTACCAGGACAGCCTGCGCAACGACGCGGCGACCACCGGCTACGTCCGTTGGCTCTCCGCGCTCGGCAGTGAGACCCGTACCGTTCCCGTGCTGCCCATGCGCATGATCATCGTGGACCGGAAGGTCGCCGTCGTCCCCCTGGAGCCGGGCAACCCCCTCAAGGGCGCCCTGGTCCTGCACAGCCCGGGAGCCGTCATGGCCCTCGTGATGCTCTTCGAGGAGGTGTGGAGGAACGGCACCCCCTGGGGCGTGCCGCTGCCGAAGGACCACCGCGGCCTCGGCCCCCAGGAGCGCGAACTGCTGCGGCTGCTCGCCGCGGGCTCCACCGACGAGGTCGCCGCACGCCACCTCGCCATCTCGGTGCGCACGGTCCGCCGGCTCGCCGCCGATCTCATGACCCGTCTGAATGCGCACAGCCGCTTCGAGGCCGGCGTGCTCGCCACCCGCGAGGGATGGGTGTGACCGGCTCGCCAGGACGGCACGCCCTTCCCTTCTGAGGTCAACTCCCTCTGAACTAGCTCAGATTCTCTCGCGCTCGCGACCGTCACGGCGGACACTTGGGGCTCCATGCCGGAGCTCTCTGAGGGGGATGCCGATGCGGGACAGTCATCGCGGTGAGGCCGAGCGGCTGCTGGGGCGGGCCGTGGAGGAGGAGTCCCGGCGGGGAGCGGGCGGGGCGGCGGGGACTGCCGAGGCCAAGGCGGCGCTGCTGGCACGCGGGAAGCAGGCTCTGGACGCGCTCGCGGCGAGTGCGGCCACCGAGTACGAGGCCTACACCCGCGCCCTGGACGAGGCGGCCGCCGGGGACGAGTCGCTCGGCGAGGCCTTCCGGCGCGCGAACACCTCGACCGCCTTACTGGTCACGGGTGTTGCGGCCGCGGCCGCGATCGTGGCCGATCTGGCCTTCAGCGTGGCGGTCGGCACCGCCCTGACCACCGGTGCCATCGTGGGCGTGGCCGGGGCGACGGCGACCGTGGCCAAGGTGACGGCCCTGCACCTGCCCGCGGCGAACCGGCGCGCCGGAGAGCTGGGCCGGCCGGGCGGCGCGGAGCAGCTCAAGCTGCAGTGGCTGTCGGCGCTGGAGGTGCGCGGGATACGGCCCTTCCTGGAACAGCAGCGCAAGGTGGCCGTGGCGCTGCACACCCCGCCCAAGGTGAACGGGACGGGCGGCAACGCCGGCTCCGCCCTCCAGCTGCGCGGCGCCAACCGCAGTGCCGAGGCCCGCCGGCGGGCCATGCTGGAGCAGTCCTTCGGTCAACTCCCGGCTTTGGAGGGCGCGTTCGTCGGACGGCGGGCCGAGCTGGCCCGGATCGCGCAATGGGTGCACAGCGCTCGGGCGAGCACCGAGACCCGTCCGGTGGTCGTGGTGCTGCACGGGGAGCCCGGGGTGGGCCGCACCACGCTCGCGCTGCACGCCGCGCAGGCGCTGCGGGACCAGTTCAGGGGTGCCTGCGTGGTGGACCTGCGCGGCGGGGGTGTCTCCGCACCCTCGGTGATTCCGCTGCCGACCCGTGAGGCGCTGCTGCACCTGATGAACCGGCTCGGCGCGCCGCGCGAGCAACTGCTGTTCCGCGAAGGCTCATCGGCTGAGCAACAGGTGCGCAGGCTGGGTGAGTTGTACCACCAGCACGTGCAGGGCACGCCGGTGGCGGTGGTCCTGGACGATGCCGTGGACGCCGCGCAGGTACGGATGCTCGTGCCCGAGCGCTCCGAGAGCCTGGTCCTGGTCACGGCCCGGGAGCCGCTGGAGCTGCCCGCCGAGCTGGCGGCCTGGGTGTACCAGCTGCCGGTGACCCGGCTGGCGGAGGAGGCCGGCGCGGAGCTGGTCCGTGCGGCGGGCGCCGGCGCGTCGGGGACGGAGCCGCCCGACGGCGCGGCCGCGTCCGCAGCCGCGTACCCGGAGGGGACCGTACGGTCGCTGCTCGCGCTCGGCGCCGGGCTGCCGCTGGCGCTGCGCGTGCTGGCCCCGCTCGGGGACGTCGGGGAGGCCCCGGAGAGCGGCGGTTCGCTGGACGCCGCCCTCGACCTGGCCTACGCGGCCCTCCCCGAGGAGCGGCGCAGGCTGCTGCGCCGGCTGACGCTGGCCGGCCGGGCCTCGCTCGGGGCGGCGGCCGCGGCGGCACTGATCGACGCGGACCAGGTGGAGGCCGGGCGGCTGCTGCGCGAGCTGGCGCGGGCGGGGCTGCTGGACCACGTACGCGGGGACCGGTTCCGGATGCACGACGCGGTGCGTGCGTACGCGGCGGCGCGCCTCGCACAGGACGAGGACCGGGCGGACGCCTCGGCGGCGCACGAGCGGCTGATCCGTACGTACGCGCAGCTCGCGGACTCGGTGATCCGGATGGTCGACGGGAAGATGTCCACGCGGGCGAACGCCCTGTCCAAGGCGAGCACGGTCGGCGGACACGGCTTCGCCTCCCTGGACGCGGCCCTGCGCTGGCTGGACGACGAGTCGAGCTTCATCACGGCGGCGCTGCGCCACTCGGAGGGCGTGGACCAGCAGGCCGTACTGGACCTCCTGGGCGCGCTCTGCGACTTCTGCCTGCTGCGCGGAGACCTGTACCGGCTCGGTGAGATCAACGAGCTCACGCAGGCCGTCGACCAGGGTCTGCTGGTCCGCTCGGTGCAGTGGCGCACGGGCATCGCGGCCCGCCAGCTCGGCGAGCTCGACAAGGCCCGCACCACCCTGACCTCGCTGGTCGACCAGTACATGGAGGCCCGGCAGGAGGCGGGCGCGGGCATGGCGCTGGTCTCACTCGGGATCACCCTGCACCACCAGGGCAACCTGCCCGAGGCCTCGGCCCGCATCCGCGAGGCGCTGGTGCTCCAGGCTCCGGACGAGCTGGCGGGCGACCGCGCCTGGGGCCTGCACGCGCTCGGTGCGGTGGAGCGCGACCGTGCGCACCTCGCGGAGGCGCTGCGGCTGCTGCGCGAGTCGCTGGTGCTGCACCGGGAGAGCGAGAGCGTGCACGGCGAGGCCTGGGCGCACCTGCAGCTCGGCCAGGTGTACCTGCGCCTGGGCGAGGTGCCGCGTGCGGAGGCGGAGCTGCGCCTGGCGCTGGAGCTGTACGGGCGCACGCGCGACGACCGGGGCCAGGCGTGGGCGCTGACCCAGCTGGGCCGGGCCCGGGTGGTCGACGGGGATCCCGGGCCGGCGCTGGAGCGGTTGCGGGACGCGCTGGCCCGGCACCGGGAGGCGGAGGACGCGCGCGGCGAGGCGTGGACGCTGTACTACCTCGGGCAGGCGCTGGAGGAGGCCGGGGAGCGGGACCGGGCGGTGCGGGAGCTGGAGCGGGCCCGCACGATGTTCTCCCGGATGCGCGACGTGTACGGGCTGGCGCACGCCCGCCACCACTCGGGCCGGGTCACGCGCGACCAGCGGGCGGCGCAGACGGGGAACCTGAAGAACTCCGGGTTCGCCCGTCAGCTGCTGGTGGACGCGCGGGCGGACTTCCGGCGGATCGGGCTGGCCCACGGGGAGGCCTGGACCTGTCTGGAGCTGGCGGTGGTGGACGCGGGCAACGGCCGGACCGCGCAGGCGCTGGACCTGTGCGAGGAGGCGGTGCGGCTGTTCATCTCCTACGGGGACCGGCGCGGGGAGGACTGGGCGCGCTTCCTGCGCTGCACGCTCCTGCCGTACGCGCTCCCGGCGGCCCCGGACGAGGCGCGGACCGAGCTGGCACGGCTGGCGGCGGCCCCGCACCCGATGCGGGACGGGCGGCTGGAGGACTGCCTGGAGTCCTACACGGTGATCCTGGCGCGCGGGGTGGACCCGGCGGAGGGCTGGCAGGCGTGGCGGCTGTCGCTCGTACCGAACCTGCACTCGCGGGAGATCATGGGCGTCCCGGTGCCGCTGCCGTCGGTGTAGGACGCGCGGGGAGCACGCGGAAACCCGCCGCCCGGCCGTCTTCCACGGCCGGTCGGCGCGGTCACCGCACCTGAACGTCCCCTACGGGGCGCGGGTGCCCTCCGTCGGGGCGGGCTCGGGGGCTTCCTTGAAGTCGACGCGGCCCATGTGGCGGCTCATCGACTTCATCAGGCCCCACACCCCGAGGGCGAGGGCCGCGAACACGAGGAATCCGAGGAGGCCCGGGGTCACCTTGTTCTTGTCGAAGGTGTCGCCGGCCAGCGGGAGGAGCTGGGCGATTGCTTCGTGCGTAGCGCTCATAGCTACGCATTCTCCCGGATGCCCGCGAAGAGGTCGGACTCGGGGAGGGAAGTGTCCACGAGGGACTTCGCGAGCTCGTACTCCTCCGTCGGCCAGACCTCCTTCTGGATCTCCATCGGGACGCGGAACCAGCCGCCGTCGGGGTCGATCTGCGTGGCGTGGGCGATGAGCGCCTTGTCACGGATCTCGAAGAAGTCGGCGCAGGGCACGTGGGTGGTCAGGGTCCGCTCCTTGCGCTCGAACTCCTTCCACCGCTCCAGCCACTCCCCGTACGGGGATTCCAGGCCGCGGGCGAGCAGCGCCTCGTGCAGGGCGATGGTGCGCGGCTTGTTGAAGCCCTGGTTGTAGTAGAGCTTCTGCGGCTGGTACGCCGGGCCGAACTCGGCCTCGGGGTACTTCTCGGTGTCGGCCGCGTGATCGAAGGCCACCATCGTGATCTTGTGGGTCATGATGTGGTCGGGGTGCGGGTAGCCCCCGTTCTCGTCGTACGTGGTGACGGCCTGCGGCCGGAAGGCGCGGATCTTCTTCACCAGGCGGCCGGCCGCCTCGTCGACGTCCGCCAGCGCGAAGCAGCCCTCGGGCAGCGGAGGCAGCGGGTCGCCCTCGGGCAGCCCGGAGTCGACGTATCCCAGCCACTCCTGGTCCACGCCGAGGATCTCGCGCGCCTCGTCCATCTCCTTGGCGCGCACCTCGTGGATGTGCTCCTCGATGTACTTGTCCCCCTGGAGCTTGGGGTTCAGGACGGAGCCGCGCTCGCCGCCGGTGCAGGTCACGACCAGCACGGACACCCCCTCGGACACGTACTTGGCCATGGTGGCCGCGCCCTTGCTCGACTCGTCGTCGGGGTGGGCGTGGACGGCCATCAGTCGAAGCTGCTCGGTCAAGACAGGATCCTCTTTGAGTCGTCAGGGCGGGCGCTCCTATAGTGACCGAATCGGGAGGTGGAAAAATTCCGGGGGGTCACCCCGGGATCCCGATGTTCACCACCTCGAAGGGAACGATCGATGAGCGCGGTGCGCGAAGAGCTGCCCCAGGGTCGCTACGGCCGGTCGGCGGACGAGCGTACGGACCGCAAGCTCAAGGTCATCGGCTCCGTCCTCGGGGCCGCGCTGCTGGGTGTGGTCGGCTGGATCGGCTGGGACTACGTGGCCGGGCAGAGCGTCAGTGCCGAGGTCATCAAGTTCAAAGTCGTCTCCGACAGTGCGGTCCAGGTGCACCTGGAGGTGCGCAAGGGTGCCTCGGACACCGGCGTGTGCACGCTGAGCTCGCAGGACGAGGGGCACGGCGAGGTCGGCCGCGCCGATTTCACCTTCGCGGAGCCGCACAAGCGCGTGGACCAGATGGTCACGCTGAAGACCACCGGGCGCGCCACGATGATCGAACTGATCGGCTGTCGCGTGGCGGGTTCCGCGAGCTGACCCGACGCGTGACCTGGTGGAGAGCCGACGCCTGATCTGAGGCGCGGCCCGAGGCGTGCCCGAGGTGTGCCCGAGGTGTGATCCGACGTAGTTCACACACTTGGCGTCCTCCCCCTTTTCTTCCCGAATTGTTAGGCTCGTGGTTTCGTCCGCCGCTGGCGGCTTTGTAGTCCCTGTACCGACGAGGAGCACCCGTGACCCAGACGAGCGAGAGCGTCACCTGGCTGACCCAGGCGGCGTACGACCAGCTGAAGGCCGAGCTGGAGTACCTCTCTGGTCCCGCACGGTCGGAGATCACGATCAAGATCGCGGCGGCCCGCGAGGAGGGTGACCTCCGCGAGAACGGCGGTTACCACGCGGCCAAGGAAGAGCAGGGCAAGCAGGAGCTGCGCATCCGCCAGCTCACGCAGCTGCTGGAGAAGGCCAAGGTCGGCACGGCCCCCGCCTCCGACGGCGAGGTGGCCCCCGGCACCCTGGTCAAGATCGCCTTCGACGGCGACGAGGACGACACCATGGAGTTCCTGCTGGCCTCGCGCGAGTACGCGTCCTCGGACTTCGAGACCTACTCCCCGCAGTCCCCGCTGGGCTCCGGCGTGCTGGGCAAGAAGATCGGCGAGGACGCCCAGTACGAGCTGCCGAACGGCAAGCAGGCGTCGGTCAAGATCCTCGACGTCAAGCCCTTCACCGGCTGATCACCCCCCTGTTCTTTTCGATCTTTTCGACGCTTTCACCGCGACGCCCCGCCGAGCAGCAGCTCGGCGGGGCGTCGTGTGTGAGGGGGCCGGATCGCTCGTACCTGCGCCGTCGTGGCTACACCGTCGCCGAGCGGTACTTGCGTACGGCCAGGGTGCGGAACACCACGATGATCACGACGGACCAGATCAGCGAGGCCCACACCGGGTGCGTCATCGGCCAGGCGTCCGACGGCGACACACCCGGGTTTCCGAAGAGTTCGCGGCAGGCCTGGACGGTCGCACTGAACGGGTTCCACTCCGCGATGGGCTGGAGCCAGCCCGCCATGTTCTCGGTGGGCACGAAGGCGTTGGAGATGAACGTGACCGGGAACAGCCAGATCAGCCCGCCCGAGGTGGCCGCCTCCGGGGTCCGCACCGACAGGCCGATCAGGGCGCCGATCCAGGAGAAGGCGTACCCCAGGAGCAGCAGCAGGAGGAAGCCCGCCAGGGCCTTCGGCACGCCCTCGTGGATGCGCCAGCCCACGAGCAGCGCCACGATCGCCAGGACGACCATGGTCAGGGCGGTCTGCACGAGGTCGGCCAGGGTGCGGCCGGTGAGGACCGCGCCGCGGGCCATCGGCAGCGACCGGAAGCGGTCGATCAGGCCCTTGTGCATGTCGTCGGCGATGCCCGCGCCGGCTCCGGCGGTGGCGAAGGTGACGGTCTGCGCGAAGATGCCGGCCATCAGGAAGTTCCGGTAGTCGCTGGCGCTGGTCGAGCCGCCGATCATCATCGAGCCGCCGAAGACGTAGCTGAACAGCACGACGAACATGATCGGCTGGATCAGCCCGAAGATGACCATCTCGGGGATGCGGGACATGCGGATCAGGTTGCGCTTGGCCATGACCAGGGAGTCGTTGATCCCCTGGACGATGCCGCCGCGCGGGCGGGGCGCCGCCAGCTCCGGGGTCGTGGAGGTGAGGGTCACTTCGCCACCTCCTTACGGTCCTTGCGGCTGCCCGTCGACTTCGCGGCCTTCGCGGCCTTCTCGTCGGCGGAAGCCTCTCCGTTCTCCTCGGCGGTGAGCTCCGCCGCGTGGCCGGTCAGGGAGATGAACACGTCGTCCAGGGTGGGACGGCGCAGGCCGATGTCGTCTATCTCGATGCCGCGACCGTCGAGTTCGCGGATGACCTCGGCGAGCAGCTTGGCGCCGCCGGAGACCGGCACGGTCAGCTTGCGGGTGTGTTCCTCGACGGTGGTCTCGCCCTTGCCGAAGCCGGCGAGCACCTCGCGGGCGGTTGCCATGTGCTCGCGCTCGTGCACGACGACCTCGACGCGCTCGCCGCCCGTCTGGGCCTTGAGCTGGTCGGAGGTGCCGCGTGCGATGACCCTGCCGTGGTCGACCACGCAGATGTCGTGCGCGAGGTGGTCGGCCTCCTCCAGGTACTGCGTGGTGAGCAGCAGGGTGGTGCCGCCGGCGACGAGCTCCTGGATGATGGCCCACAGCGCCTGGCGGTTGCGGGGGTCGAGACCGGTGGTGGGCTCGTCCATGAACATCACGGGCGGGCTGACGACGAGGGCCGCGGCGAGGTCGAGGCGCCTGCGCATGCCGCCGGAGTACGTCTTGGCCGTACGGTCTGCGGCGTCGCCGAGGTTGAAGCGCTCCAGCAGTTCATCGGCCCGGGCCTTCGCCGCCTTGGCGCCCATCTGGTAGAGCCGGCCGACCATTTGGAGGTTCTCGCGGCCGGTGAGGTATTCGTCGACGGCGGCGAACTGGCCGGAGAGGCCGATCGAGCGCCGGACTTCGTTGGGGTGCTTGAGGACGTCGATCCCGGCCACGACCGCCTTGCCGCTGTCGGGCTGGAGGAGGGTGGTCAGGACGCGTACGGTCGTGGTCTTGCCCGCTCCGTTGGGGCCGAGCAGACCGAGGACCGTGCCTTCGGGTACATCGAGGTCAACGCCGTCCAGAGCCCGTACGTCACCGAAGGTCTTGACCAGACCTTCGGCGTAGATGGCGCCTGGCATATGGGTACTCCCAGTGCGAATCGAACCGGTTGAATCGTGACATTCCTACGCGAATCCTATGGGCGCCGAGCCGACCTCGCTCGGCCGAACGGGCGACACCGTATCGCGTCATATCGCGTCTCGCCACCGGGACGGGAGTATCGCGTCAGAGTCGTTCCATGACCCCGTGACCGCGCCCGGCCACGACCTTGCCGGCTCTTCGCCTTGCTAGCCCATGACCTTGTACCCCGCGCCGTGCAGCGCCCGCGCGACTTCCGCACAGTGCTTCGGCCCCTTCGTCTCCAGGTGCAGCTCCACCTCCACCTCCGTGAGCCCCAGGCGCGGATCCGTCCGCACGTGGCTCACGTCCAACACGTTCGCATCCACCAATGACAACTCCCCCAGCAGACCGGCCAGCGCCCCCGGCCGGTCGGTCACCCGCAGCCGCAGCGACAGGTAGCGGCCGGCCGCCGCCATGCCGTGGCGCAGGATCCGCTGCAGGAGCAGCGGATCGATGTTGCCGCCGGACAGCACGGCCACCACCGGGCCGTCGCCGTACAGTTCGGGCTCGCTCAGCAGCGCGGCCACCGGGCTGCACCCGGCCGGCTCGACCACCAGCTTCGCCCGCTCGAGGCAGAGCAACAGCGCGCTGGAGAGCGCGTCTTCGGACACCGTACGGACGTCGTCGAGCAGCTCGCCAATGATTTTGAAGGGGATGTCGCCGGGCCGGCCCACCTTGATGCCGTCCGCCATCGTGTTCGGGTTGTCGATCGACACCGGGTGCCCGACCTTCAGCGAGGGCGGATACGCGGCCGCGCCCGCCGCCTGGACTCCGATCACCCGGACGTCGGGGCGCAGCGCCTTCACCGCGACCGCCACCCCGGCGGCGAGCCCGCCGCCGCCGATGCCGACCAGGATCGTGCGCACCTCGGGGCACTGCTCCAGGATCTCCAGGCCGACCGTGCCCTGGCCCGCGATGATGTCGCGGTGGTCGAAGGGGTGGATGAACACCGCGCCCGTCCGGTCCGCGTACTCCTGCGCCGCGGCCAGCGTCTCGTCCACGACCTGCCCGTGCATCCGCACCTCGGCGCCGTAGTCCTGGGTCGCGGCCACCTTCGGCAGGGGCGCCCCGACCGGCATGAACACGGTCGAGCGGACCCCGAGGAGGGAGGAGGCCAGCGCCACGCCCTGGGCGTGGTTGCCCGCGCTGGCGGCGACGACCCCGGCCGCCCGCTGCTCGGGGCGCAGGCCCGCGATGCGCACGTAGGCGCCGCGCAGCTTGAAGGAGCCGGTGCGCTGGAGGTTCTCGCACTTGAAGTGGACCGGGGAGCCGGTGAGCGAGGAGAGGTACCGGCTGCCCTCCATCGCGGTCACCCGGGAGACGCCGGAGAGCATCTTCTGGGCCCCCCGGATGTCGTCGAGGATGACCTGCGGGACGGGCTGCGGCACGCGGTAGTTCATACGGCCAGTCTCGCAGCCGGTCCGCCGCGCGTTCCGCTGCGCTGGGCGGGACGGGTGAGCAGGGTCGGTGCGGGACCCGGACGGGACCCGCTCCGGAGCGGCGATATCTCGCCATGCGGGACGGCTCGCAGTCGCCGTTTCACCGCTGCCGTATCAGTTCTTGTACGAGGAGTACGAGCCGTCGCACGGCCGCGTACTCTGTCCCCCATCCTTGTCGGCCCCATGCGAAGAGAGCCCACGGCCATGCCCTCCACCCCGGCCAGTTCCGACCTGCCCGCGCCGGCCGGCGCGCCCGCCGAAGCCGGTCTCCTCGACGCGCTCCAGCACCAGGTGGCGGTCTTCGCCCGGCGCGCCGAGCAGACCCGCCTGGGCGGGGTCGGTCAGGCCCGCAACTCCATGGACCGGGCCGCGTACCTGCTGCTGAACCGGCTCGACCTCGAAGGCCCGATGGGCGTCAAGGCGCTCGCCGGCGGCATGGGCATCGACTCCTCCACCGTCACCCGCCAGGTCGCCCCGCTCGTCGACAGCGGCCTGGTCAAGCGGACCTCGCACCCCGAGGACGGCCGGGCCGTGGTGCTCGCGCTGTCCCCGCGCGGGCTGGCGCGACTGGAAGAGGTCCGCTCCTCGCGGCGCGAGCTGATGGCCCGGGTGACGGACGGCTGGGACCAGGAGGAGCGCGAGGCGTTCACCGGTCTGCTGACCCGTTTCAACGTCTCGCTGTCCGAGCTGATGTCGGCCGGCTCCGAGCCCGGTTCCGAGGCCGGCCCCGCCTCCTGACGCCCGGCTGACCTCCGGCTGACGCCCGGCTGACCTCCGGCTGACGCCCGGCTGAGATCCGACTGGCGCCCGACCCCTTCCGAGGCGGTCCCTCCGGCCGCACTATGTGGACTGTGGACCACGGGCCGGGCCCCTACGCCGAGTTCGAAGCCTTCGTCGCGGGTGCGGCGGGGCGGCTCCTGCGCGTCGCGATCCTGCTGACGGCGGAGCCCGCGACGACCGCGTCCGACGCCCCGACCCTCTCCGACGCCGAGGCCACCGCCACCGCCGAAGCCCCCGCCGCGCGCGGGCTGCTCGGCGGCGCGCTGGCCCGTACGTACGCGAACTGGCGCAGGCTGCGCGGGGACGACCCGTACGACCACACCCGCCAGGAGCTGTGCGCTGCCTTCGCCCGTACCGGCCGCCGCCACCACGGGGGCAGCGGGGTACTGGGGCGGCTGGCCCCGCTGGAGCGGCTCGTCGTGGTGCTGCGGCTCTACGAAGGGGTCGCGGAGGAAGTCACGGCCGCGCAGCTGGGGCTGACGCCCGAGCGGGTACGGACCCTGTGCAACCGGGCCGTCGCCGAGTTGGGCTCCCGCCCCGGCGTCGCCCCCGGTCCCCGGCCGGACGCCCGCCGCAAGGAGGCGGCATGAGTCCCCCCGATGCCCGGGAAGCCCGGGTCAAGCGGCTGCTGGAGGGCCCGTACCCGACGGTGCCGCCCGATCTCGCGGCGGGCGCGGCAGCGCACGGCGACCGGCTGCTGCGGCGCCGCAGGGCCATGCAGCGGATCGGCTGGGGCCTGCTGTGGGCGGCGGTGGTGGCCTTCGTGGTGTGGGCCTCGCTGACCGGCGCCTGGTCGACGCCTTCGAGCGAGGTCTCCCCGCCCTGGTAGGACGTGCTCGGGCGGGGAGACCTGTACGGGCCTACGGGCGTGCAGGCCTGCGAGCACGCAGGCCTACGCGCTGACTAGCCCAGCGCCTGCGTGAGGTCGGCCAGCAGGTCGTCGGCGTTCTCGATGCCCACCGACAGGCGGACCAGGTCGCCCGGGACCTCCAGGGCCGAGCCGGCCACCGAGGCGTGGGTCATGCGGCCCGGGTGCTCGATGAGGGACTCGACGCCGCCGAGGGACTCGCCCAGGGTGAAGATCTTGGTCCGGTCGCAGATCGCGACCGCCTCCTCCTCGCCGCCGGTGACGCGGAAGGAGATCATGCCGCCGAAGTTACGCATCTGCTTGGCGGCGATCTCGTGGCCCGGGTGCTCGGGCAGGCCCGGGTAGAGGACCGTGTGGACCTTGGGGTGGCGGACCAGCATCTCGGCGATCTTGCCCGCGTTCTCCGCGTGCCGGTCCATGCGGACGGCCAGCGTCTTGATGCCGCGCAGCACCAGCCACGAGTCGAAGGGGCCGGCCACCGCGCCCATGGCGTTCTGGTGGTAGGCCAGTTCCTCGCCCAGCGCCGCGTCCGCGGCGACGAGCGCGCCGCCGACGACGTCGGAGTGACCGCCCATGTACTTGGTCAGCGAGTGCACGACCACGTCCGCGCCGAGCGCGAGGGGCTGCTGCAGGTAGGGGGACGCGAAGGTGTTGTCCACGACCAGCTTCGCGCCGGCCGTCCGCGCGATGTCGGCGACGACGGCGATGTCCGTGATGCCGAGCAGCGGGTTGGAGGGGGTCTCGACCCAGATGACCTTGGTCTTCGGGGTGATCGCCGCACGCACCGACGCCGGGTCGGAGGTGTCGGCGACCGACCACTCGACGCCCCAGCGGGAGACGACCTTGGCGAAGAGGCGGAAGGTGCCGCCGTACGCGTCGTTCGGGATGACCACGTGGTCGCCCGGGGAGAGCAGCGTACGCAGCAGGCAGTCCTCGGCGGCGAGCCCGGACGCGAAGGCGAGGCCGCGCCGGCCGCCCTCCAGCGCCGCGAGGTTCTCCTCCAGCGCGGTACGGGTCGGGTTGCCGCTGCGGCTGTACTCGTAGCCGCCGCGCAGTCCGCCGACGCCGTCCTGCTTGTACGTGGACACCTGGTAGATCGGGGGCACGACCGCGCCGGTCAGCGGGTCCGCCGTATTGCCCGCGTGGATGGCGCGGGTCTCGAAGCTCTGGTGCTCGTGGCTGTCGTCGCTCATGGCCCGATGCTATGCCCCGTACGGCCCCTCCGCGGCCCCGCCCCGGGCCTTGCGGGGCACCTGCCGGGACTCCCCTCCCCTGCTCTCTTTGCCTCCTATTGGCCTTCGCCCGGGTCGGTCTGGTTCGCTGGGGTCATGGAGATTCTGTGGTTCCTGCTCGCGATGGGTCTGCTCTTCGCCGCCCTCTCACCGATCCTGCGGCGCAGGCGCGGCGGACTACGCCTCGTCGCACCCGGGAGCCCTGACGCCGCCGACCCGGCGGACTACGGATTCGCCCTCCAGGAGGAGCTCGACATCCGGATCCCCGGCCCCGACCGGGACCTGATGGACGCCCTCGACCACGTACGGCAGACCGGGCAGTGGCAGGCCGCCTCCCAGCTGCTGGCCGGTACCTCCCGGGAGGGCGAGGTGCGCTGGCAGCGCGTCCAGGCCTTCGCCGGCTCTGCGGCGCTGGAGCTCTCCCAGGAGCCCGGGGCCGGGGCGCGGTGGCTGAAGGCCTGGCGGCTGGAGGCCCCGAAGGACGCGGGCGGTGCGCAGGTGCACGCCGAGCTGCTGGCGCAGCAGATGTGGCGGCGCCCGGAGGGCATGAGCGAGGCTGACGTCCGGATCATCGCGGAGGAGGCCCGGGAGTCCTGCCACAAGGCCGCGCTGCTGGCCCCGGGCGACCCGATCCCGTACGTCATCGAGCTGTCCGTGGCCCGCATGCTGCACTACTCCGAACCCGAGTACGACACCCTGTGGGCGAAGATCATCGACCGGGCGCCCCAGCACATGGGCGCGCACCTGGCGGCGCTGAACTACTGGTGCGAGAAGTGGCACGGCTCCCGGGAGAAGGCCGACGCCTTCACCCACCACGCGGCGGCCCGCGCCCCGCAGGGCTCGCTCCTGGCGGCGCTCCCGCTCTTCGCCCTCTACGAGCACATCCCCGACGTCGTCCTGATCCGCAGCTTCCACCAGAGCGCGTCCGTGACCCGCGCGGTGGAGGGCGCCCTGTACGCGGTCCACAGCGCGCGTCCCGACGACCCGATGCTGGCGCACGTACGCCACCTGCTCAGCTTCTTCCTGGTCGGCGGCGAACGCTGGGCGGAGGCGATGGACCAGATCCGCCACGTCGACGGCTACGTGGGCGCCCTCCCCTGGTCCGCCGACCCGGACCCGGCGGCCTCGTACGCGATCTACCGCGCCCTGGCGGTGGCCGGCTACGAAGCCAACGGCGGCTCCCCGGCAACACTGCCGCACTGAGGGCGACCGGGGGGCGGTACGAGAAGGAGAAGAGGGAATCCCGGCCCGCCGTCCGCCGTTATCGGTAGACCACTAGGAGGGAATCCATGTTCTCGTACCGCCGCACGCCCGAGCTCCCGACCCGCGAGGAAGCCCTGACCGGCCGCGCGGAGCCGCTCTTCGGACTGCCCGCCGTGCACACCGTGCTCGGCAACCCCCTCGCGGGCCCGTACCCCGCCCACCTCGAGGTCGCGGACTTCGGCCTCGGCTGTTTCTGGGGCGCCGAGCGCAAGTTCTGGCAGACCCCGGGGGTGTGGACCACCCTGGCCGGCTACCAGGGCGGCTTCACCGAGAACCCGACCTACGAAGAGGTCTGCTCGGGCGGTACCGGCCACACCGAGGTGGTCCGGGTCGTCTTCGACCCCTCCCTGGTCTCCTACGAAGCCCTGCTGAAGCTGTTCTGGGAGTCCCACGACCCCACCCAGGGCTTCCGCCAGGGCAACGACGTCGGCACCCAGTACCGCTCGGCGGTCTACACCCACTCCCCCGCCGCCCAGGCCACCGCCGAAGCCTCCCGCGAGGCCTACCAGCGCGTCCTGACGGCCTCCGGCTACGGCACGATCACCACGGCCGTCCTCCCGGCGTCGGAGCGCCCCTTCTGGAACGCCGAGGCGTACCACCAGCAGTACCTGGACAAGAACCCCGGCGGCTACTGCGGCATCGGCGGCACGGGCGTCTCCTGCCCGATCGGCGTGGCCCGCGCCGAGGGCTGAGATCGAGGGACGAGTACGACGGAGCCCCGGCCCCCGCGCTTCGCGGG
>NZ_JBHVYI010000058.1:0-55031 GCF_042880975.1 Streptomyces sp. NPDC058289 | reverse complement strand
GCCCCGGGCCGATGGCCCGGGGCGCCCCTCTGTTTTCGTTCCTTCGTCTCAGATCCTGACCTGCACGGCGCGGCTGAGGCGGTCGTGCAGCCCGCGGCCGTCGCGGTCCCAGACGAGGGCCGGGATCAGCAGGGCGAGCAGTGCGGTACGGAGCACCACCCGGCCGAATCCGAGCGGGCCGCCATCCTGTGAGACGACCCGGAGGCCCAGGATCCGCTTCCCGGGGGTAAAGCCCACGGTGCCGACCGTCAGGATCACCAGGGTGACGAAGACCGCCAGCGTCCAGTTCCCCGAGCCGTTCCAGTCACGGCCCGTGATCAGGCCGTACGCGATGAGCTGGCAGGCCACCCAGTCGATGGCCACGGCGCCGAGCCGGCGGCCGAAACGGGCCACCGAGCCGGACCCCTGCTGCGGCAGGCCGAGCTGTTTGCCGGGGTACCCGAAGTCGGCACCCATCTCCTCGGCGGCCTCGCGGGGGCCGGAGAGCCAGGATCCGATTGCTTGCCTCTTGTCCACGCGAACACGGTACCTGTGCCGCTCGACGCCGTTCCGGCGGGACCCTGGTTAACTTGTGCGAAACAAATGGGTCATGCTTGAGAAACCCCGTCTGCTTATGGTCGGGTCAGCGTGCGGCACCGCACTGACGCACCACTAGCTATAAAACCCGCCCCTGCCCCGGGGCCGGGAGTAGGAGGAGTTGGATGTTCAAGAACGCCGACGAAGTGACGCAGTACATCCAGGAGAACGACGTCAAGTTCGTTGACGTCCGCTTCTGCGACCTGCCTGGTGTGATGCAGCACTTCACCATCCCGGGGCGGGCGTTCGACCCGAACGAGGAGCTGGCCTTCGACGGCTCCTCGATCCGCGGCTTCCAGGCGATCCACGAGTCCGACATGGCGCTGCGTGCCGACATCACCACCGCGCGCCTGGACCCGTTCCGCAAGGACAAGACGCTCAACATCAACTTCTTCATCCACGACCCGATCACGGGCGAGGCCTACAGCCGTGACCCGCGCAACGTCGCGAAGAAGGCCGAGGCGTACCTCGCCTCCACCGGCATCGCCGACACCGCGTACTTCGGCCCCGAGGCCGAGTTCTACGTGTTCGACAGCGTGCGCTTCGCGACCTCCGCGAACGAGAGCTTCTACCACATCGACTCCGAGGCCGGCGCCTGGAACACGGGCTCCGAGGAGAACAACCGTGGTTACAAGGTCCGCTACAAGGGTGGTTACTTCCCCGTAGCCCCGGTCGACCACTTCGCCGACCTGCGCGCCGAGATCTCCCTCGAGCTGGACGCCCAGGGCCTCCAGGTCGAGCGTCAGCACCACGAGGTCGGCACCGGTGGCCAGGCCGAGATCAACTACAAGTTCAACACGCTGCTCGCCGCGGCCGACGACCTGATGCTCTTCAAGTACATCGTGAAGAACGTCGCCTGGCGCAACGGCAAGACCGCGACCTTCATGCCGAAGCCGATCTTCGGTGACAACGGCTCGGGCATGCACGTGCACCAGTCGCTGTGGGCGAACGGCGACCCGCTGTTCTACGACGAGGCCGGCTACGCGGGCCTGTCGGACACCGCCCGCTACTACATCGGCGGCATCCTCAAGCACGCCCCGTCGCTGCTCGCCTTCACCAACCCGACGGTGAACTCGTACCACCGCCTGGTCCCGGGCTTCGAGGCGCCGGTCAACATGGTGTACTCGCAGCGCAACCGCTCCGCCGCGATGCGCATCCCGATCACCGGCTCGAACCCGAAGGCCAAGCGCGTCGAGTTCCGCGCCCCGGACCCGTCCTCGAACCCGTACCTGGCGTTCGCGGCGCTGCTGCTCGCGGGCCTCGACGGCGTGAAGAACAAGATCGAGCCGATGGAGCCGATCGACAAGGACCTCTACGAGCTCTCCCCGGACGAGCACGCGAGCGTCCCGCAGGTCCCGACCAGCCTCGAGGACGTCCTCAAGGCCCTCGAGGAGGACCACGAGTACCTCCTGGCCGGCGGTGTCTTCACCCCCGACCTGATCGAGACCTGGATCGACTACAAGCGCACCCACGAGATCGCCCCGATCGCGCTGCGCCCGCACCCGCACGAGTTCGAGCTCTACTTCGACCTCTAAAGATCAACAGGCCTCTGACCTGCTAACTCTCTACGCGGACTGATCGCGAGTCCGCAGAGGGTCCGCAGGAAACGTGATCTTGCGACTCATGAACCGCTCCAGAGCGGTCCGCGTCGTCTCATCCGAGTCGGGCCACAGGTGACCGTAAGTGTCCAGCGTCGTCTTTGCCGAGGAATGGCGGAGGCGATGCTGGACCACTTTCACGTCTGCCCCCGACGCGATGAGCAGGGACGCATAGAAGTGCCGCAGGTCATGGAACCTGAATCCCTCCGGCAGCCCCTTCACGTTGGCCCGGATCCGGCGCATCTCCCGCTCGACCTGCCAGGGCCCCACCTGTTCGCCGGCCTCGCTTACGAGGACAGTCGACGTGGCCGCCCTGCCAGCCACCACCTGTGACAGCGCCTTCACAAGCGCGTCCGGGATCGGCAGCGTCTCCTGCGACATCTCCGTCTTCAGCGGATCCGCCGGGTACTGGACTGCCGGCTTGATTTCCCGCTGCAGGAAGTGCACGTCGGAGATCCTCAGCCCGCAGGCCTCCGCGGTACGCAGGCCAGCGAACGCACCCAAGAGCAGGGCCGGGCGGTACGCCTCGCCTGCCTCCTCGTACAGCGCCCACAACTGCGCCTCTGTCGCAACGTAGGCCCGCGCCTTACCCGCGCCAGGGGAGGTCCGACGCGAGCAGGGGTTCGTCGCGACCAGACCGTCGATCGCCGCATCGGTCATGACCTGTGACAGCCGGCCATGCAGGGCGAACAGATACGACTGAGCCCGCCCCTGCTCACGGAGGCGGGCCAACCACTGCTTGACCATGCTCGGCCGGATGCCCCCCAGAGGGAGCGGGCCGAACTCATTCCTGATCTGCGCCAGGTGCACCTTCGCCTGCCGCACCGACGATGCGCGCCGGGATCCGTAGCCCTCGATCCACCGGTCGCACCACTCGTCGACCGTCACCTTCCGCGCCTTCGGATCCACGTAGCGGCCAGTCACCAGACTGGCCGTTTCTTCGTCTAGCCACCTCTGCGCGTCGACCTTCCGGTCGAAGTGCCGGGCGTGCTCCTTGTTGGCCTGGTCGCGGTACCGGGCCCGCCACTTACCGTTCGGGCGCTTCGCGATGCTCGCCACTCGTGTCCTCCTCGGACTTCGGGCGGAAGATTTCCTCGATCTCCTCCGGCTTATACCGGAACATGCCGAGGCCGGGCGGCTGCGCCCGCGTCTGGAAGGCGTTGAAGGACTGGTCATCGTCGTGGCCCTCGAGGGGGCTGGCGCCGTTGGCCCAGCGCCAGGCCTTGTAACCGGGGACCGTGAGCGTCTCGGCCAGCTGGATCTCCTTGGCGATCGTCATAGGCAGCAGAAGTGCGTCGGGGCGGGTCTCGAGGGCCAGCGCCAGCGCCACGAGGTCGTCGACGTCTACACGCCGCTGCTTCTTCTCCATCCGCGTGATCGTGTTCGCGTGCATGGGCCGGCCCAGTCCTGTCATGCGCTCTGCCAGCTGCTCCGTCGTCAGGAGCAGAGACGCGCGCAGGGCCTTCAGGTTCGCGGCGACATGGGCGCCGACGGGCCCTAGATCATTCGCCCGGCGCTCCCGCTTGCCCGACTTCTCTCCACTCTCAGTTTCTACCATGACTGGAGAATAACGTCCGTTTCTTGACAGCGCAAGCAAACGTTGCCAGACTTCAGGACTACAGTCACAGCCTCTTTTCTACAGAGATGGAGGAATGGTGAGCGTAGTCACCGTTTCCCTCGGCGAGACCGCATGGCTGACCACTGCCGACGTTGCCGTCCGCTTCCGCACCGTGCCCGGAACCGTCCGCTACTGGCGCCACATCGGCTACGGGCCCAAGAGCGTCAAGGTAGGCCGGAAGGTGCTGTACACCGCCGCCGAGATCGCGCGCTTCGAGGCCGAGCTGCTCGCCACTGCCGCCTGAAACGCAAGCGGCCCCCACCTGGACGCCAATCCAGACAGGGGCCTGAACCACCCACCGTCAACCGGACAGCAAAACGGCCGCGCGGGAGTGCAATCCCATATGCGCGGCCGTGAAGGGGTTCCCTTGCAGCCTACGGCCACACCACCAGAGATCGCCACCCACGACCCCAACGAGATCGCCGGCCTCTGGGCCGACGCCAAACGCCTGTACCTCGCCGAGGAATACCCGCCCTACGCCAGCCCCGCCTGGCAGGCACTCCACCCCGACGACCCCCGCCGCCTCGCCAGCGTCCTCGAGGCCGCCGAACTGTGGCGCAAGCAGTGGGACGCCCTCGAGCACCTGCCCACCGCCGACTGGTACGCCCACGTCTACGGCGACGCACGCCGCCTCACCTCACAGGTCATCGCCGCCACCAACCGACTCCGCGCCTACCGCGAGATCCAAGCCGCGCGAGCCAAGCGAGAGCCCTACACCCTCGAGGCCACCCCCGGGTGGCCGCCCATCGCCATCCCCGGACAGCCCGGACGCTGGCTCACCCACCGTCAGGAGATGGCGGCTTGACCACCTTCCATGAAGCAGGCGCGCCGCCGGGGATTCACGTCCCGGCGGTCCGTCTGCCGTTCCAGTCGATGCCGCCTGACACCAGCCCGTGGCCGCCGGAGCCGCCCGAAGACGCCCCTCCGGCCCGCGCGATCGTGCTGCAGCCCGCATCGAAGATCCGCATCCGGCCCGTTCGGTGGCTGTGGGACACCACTCCCGAAGGGGCGCCGCCCACCTCGCATGGCCGAGTCCCCATGGACTCGCTCGTCATTGCGGCCGGCGGGCCTGGTATCGGGAAGTCGCAGTTTGCGGTGTGGGCGACTGCCCGTATCACCACGGGCACGCTGCCCGGCGAGCTGTGGGGGAAGCCTCGCGGAGTCATCTATGCGGCCAGTGAGGACTCCTGGTGCTACACGATCGCACCGCGTCTCATCGCGGCTGGGGCAGACCTTGACCTCGTCTACCACATCACCGTGAAGGACGACGGCCAGCTCAGCGCCCGGCTCACCCTGCCCACGGATACGTCGATGCTCGGCAAGGTGGCCGAGGAGTACAGCATCGGCCTGCTGGTCGCGGATCCCCTGCTCTCGCTCATCGACAAGGGCATCAACGACTACCGGGCTGCGGAAGTACGCCAAGCCCTCGAGCCGTTGGTCGCGGCGGCGGAGCGGCACCGCTTCACCATCCTCGGCCTGGCCCACTTCACCAAGAGCGGCGTGGCCGACCCGCTCGCCCGCGTCGCCGGTTCCGGCGCCTTCGGTCAGCTCATCCGCTCGCTGATCGCGTTCGCGCCCGACGAGGACAGCGGTAAGGACCAGTTCATCCTCTCCCTCGAGAAGAACAACCTCGGCCGCGTAGGTCTGCCGTCGTACCGGTACACGATTCAGCCCTTCACGGTGAAGACGCCCGAAGGCCCGTCCTACGTCTCCCGGTTCGTCCTCGGGCCAGAGACGGACACGTCTGTTCGCGATGTCATGCGCGAGGAGATGGCCGCTGGAGGAGTCGACCGCACCGAGCGGACCGAAGCAGCTGAGTGGCTCTACGACTACCTCACCGACGAGGACCGCGGCGGGGAAGGCCAACCGAAGGAGACTCAGGCGGCAGCAGCGCAGGCCGGCATCAGTCCGAACGCGCTGAAGGCAGCCAAGAAGGAGCTCGGGGTTCGCAGCGTCAAGCCCAAGGGTGTCAAGAACGCCCAGTGGAGCTGGCAGTTGCCCGCAGCAGAACAGGAGGAGCCCGAGGGGTAGCCCCTCCACACACGAGAGCCTCCCCTTCCTCCTCTTCTGCCTGACCTGCACTTATACCCCCCTCTTCTTCTCCTCCTCTTCTCCCTCCACTTCAAAAGAAGCCTCCCCTTCTCCGAGAAGGGGAGGGGAAGGGGAGGCGGAAGGAGAGGGGAAGGGGAGGGCGCATAACCGCAGGTCAGCCGGAAGGCGTGGAAGGGGAGGCGTGTACACGCGCATAGTCGGGCGATCACTCACTGAACGGAGACCAACATGACCGACCTCATCCCCGCCCAACCCGGCTGGTACCTCCAGGAGATCGACGATGGCGGCATCTACCTCGACCCGATCATCGCCTGGACGCCAAGCGTCGACAGCGACGGTGACGGCATCCTCCTGCCCTACGTCGCCGGCGGGCCCGGAATGCCGCCCATGTTGATGACCACCGACTCGTTCAAGCACTGCTTCCGCAACGTCGTCTACCAGCCCGACCACCGGCCTGAGCCCATCGATCTCAACGCCAAGGCGCCGGTCGACAGCTGACGGCCCCGGGGCTGGACGTGTGTAACGCACGTCCAGCCCCCGTGTACACCCAGCCGTTACACCGAGCCCTCTGGAGAGGCCGTGAACGTCGACGACATAGTCCAAGCCAAGATCGAAGCCGCACGGCGCAAAGCAGCAGCAGAGAAGGAAGCCCGTGCCGCTTTTGCTGCTGCCCGTTCTAAGGGTCTGGCCCGCCGGCACGCAGCCAAGCTCCGACACCTGGCCGAGGCGAACCCTTCTGCGGTGAACGCCGAAAAAGCCGCGGACATGACGAAGGCCCCGGAGCTTCCCAGCTCCGGAGCCTCTGACCCGTCGACCACACACCAACCCATAACCCACACCTATGGATCTGAAGATAACGATAGGTCACGCTTATGGAAGTGACAACGTTGTCGCCCCCGGCAACACCTACCACGACAACATCCACCCGCACCCCACCTCGAGGAGCACAGCCCGTGACCGACTACCCCCGCAGCTGGCGCATCAACGCCCGCGCCGGCACCAACGTCCCCGCCCCGCCAACCGGCCGCGACTGGTACCGCATCCGCAACGCCACCAGCACCACCGCAGAGATCCTCATGTACGACGAGATCGGCTACTACGGCGTCACCGCCAAGGACTTCGCCTCAGCCCTGTCCGACGTCACGGCCTCGAGCATCGACATCCGCATCAGCTCCCCCGGCGGAGATGTGATGGATGGGCTGGCCATCTACCAGGCCCTGCTGCGGCACCCCGCGAAGGTGACCGCGTACATCGACGGCATCGCCGCATCGATCGCGTCCGTGATCGCGATGGCAGGGGACCGGCGGGTCATCGGCCGGAACTCCTCGTTCATGATCCATGACGCGTCGGCGCTCTGCGTGGGCCAGTCGAAGGACATGCGGGAGACAGCCCAGCTCCTCGAGAAGATCTCGAACAATATCGCCGACGTATACGCCCACCGCACCGGTGTCGAGGACGCCGAGCACTGGCGCTCCCTCATGAAGGCCGAGACCTGGTGGACCGGCGCCGAAGCCGTCAAGGCCGGCCTGGCCACCGAGGTCGACGACGGCAACAGCGCCCAGACAGAGGACGCGTGGGCCACCGTCACCGCCAAGTACAAGGGCGGCCTGGCCGAGCAGACCGAATGGGCCCGACTGACCGCCCACCTCACCAGCAGCCGCGGCCGTGACCAGGTCGCCCAGCACACCGAGCTCGAGCAGATGACATCCCACCTCTGGAGGAACCAGTGACCACCCTCAACCTCACCGGCTACCCCGCGGAGACCGGCTACTGGATCGAGGTCTCGCAGCCCCGCCTCGACCTGCCCCAGGACCTCATGACGTTCTTCGGCCGGATGGGCAAGTGGCTGGAGTCGCCGCCCGGACGGGTCGTCACCCAGCAGCTCTGGCCCGCCCTCGGCGGTGGCGTCACTGACGCGGGCTGGACGCCTCCCTCGCCGACGGTCTCCATCAACCTGGCCAGTCTCACCCGGCCGGAGAAGGCCACCCTGGCCCGCCACCTCGACGAGTTCGCCCGGTCCTACCCGAACACCGGCATGATCCGCGCTCTAGTCGCCTCGATCGTCGCCGAGGACGAGGCCGCGCGGACCGACCCGCATGCGCCCAGTCTGCTCGGCTGACCCCCCCACCCCAAAGAAGGAGACCTGTCATGGCCACACAGCAGGACATCGCACGCGTCACCCTCGAACTACATGACGCCCAGGCTGCGGTCGAGAAGATGCGGGCGAAGCGGTTCTTCAGCTTCGAAGCCGGCGGCGCCTACTCCGCGGCGAAGCTGCGAATCGAGCTGGCAGAGGAAGAGCTCGCCGAGCTGACCGCCGAGTGGGAGGCCGAGCAGGAGGCGCTGGCCAACCGGCCGGGTGTCGAGAAGTCCGTGGCGAAGGACATCGACGCCGCCGAGAAGCAGCTCGAGGCATCCCGTAAGAAGCTCACCGAAGCAGCCACACGCGCCCAGCAGGCCCTCGTAGACGTTGGGCTGGCAGCCGAGGCCCACAACGCACTCATCGCCCAGCAGAGCGCCGCCCTGGCCGTCCGCGGCCTGCGCTTCGAGGACAAGCACGACCACCAGACCGGCGCCAACCAGGCAGGGGTCAGGATCCGTGGAGCCTGGTGGCTGCCCGTGGACTCCTCCACGCTCCTGGTGTGGGTCATGCACCGCGCCGCCACCGCGTTCCTCCCGTCCCGCCACCGGCTCATCGAGGCCCTCAAGTACGGGTACGGCCGGCACCTGCTGGACCGACGCGGCGACCGGCCGCTCGCAGGCGTGCCGGACCTGCCGCAGCGCGTGCACGTGCGGGGGCTCCGGCCGGAACCTGTCGACCTGCGGGGCCCGTCCTACATCAAGTCCCGACAGGTTGCCGAGGAGCAGATCAGGCGGCAGCTGACGGGCTACACCCGTCCGATCCTGGGCGACGACGGCCTGCTCTACGCCGAGGCCTGCGAGGCCCCGGAGGGCGTGAAGCAGGTGGTCGAGCAGGAGATCCAGACCCTCCGCGAGAACATCAAGTCCGGTCGCATCGTTGCGAAGTACCCGTGAGCGCCGACGAGCCCACGTACAGCGTGGTCCGCATGGCCGCCGGCGTGGGCAAGGGCCTGCCCGTCCTGCTGATGCACGTCACGGACGAGGACGTCGCCGCGGCCCGCGAGCAGGTACGCGTGGGCAACCCCGACCACCTGGCAGTCATCATCGTCGTCGTCTCGTTCCTGCACAGCCTTGACGTGGATCCCGCCGCCCACGACTGGAGCAGCGCCGAGTACATCGAGCTCCTCGAGATGCTGGGCATGCCGCCCTTCGAATGGTCCCCGCTCGACGACGCCGCGCTGACTCGACTCCTCGCCGAGGCGGTGAGCTCCAGTGGCGAATGACATCGAGATCAAAGTCAAGGTCGCGAACCAGACCGGTGCTGGCCTGGCCTCGATCCAGCGGTCAATGGACGGCCTGCGGCAGCACGCCCGGACTGCCAGCACCGCCCTGACCGGGCTGGCCCCCCGGGCGACAGCTACGGCGGCAGCCCTCGAAGTGCTCGCCCACTCGGCTGATGAGGCGGGCGAGGCACTGCGGACCCTGCAAGGCCGGGCATCCCTGGCCGGCGTTGCGCTGGCAGAGGTTCGGACGTCCAGCCAGGGAACCTCGACGTCGCTCCGGAGTGTTTCCCGGAGCGCGGCGAGTGCCGACACACAGATGGAGGCGCTCGCCGGTCGGACGCGGACGGTCCGGGAGAACATGGACGAGCTTGATGGCACGTTCCGGCGGGCCGGGGCCAGCATGGGCGCGCTCCGCGGCAACCTCGGAACGCTCAGCTCTTCAGCGGGAGGGGCCGCAGACGGGCAGACCAGGCTCATCCAGGCCGCCATAGCCCTGGCTCCTGCCCTCATCCCCATCGCTGCCTCGATAGCGCCGGTAGCGGCCGGGCTGGGTGCTGCCGCAGTTGCGGCCGGGGCGTTCGGCGCCGCGCTTGCTCCGCAGCTGCTGGCGATGGGGAAGGTCACCGAAGCGCAGAAGGCGTACAGCGAGTCCCTGGAGGAGAACGGCCGGCACGCCACCCAGACGGCACAGGCTGAAAACGAGTGGCTGAAACAGGTCCAGAGGGCCTCTCCCGAAGTGCGGCGGGCAGCCGAGTCCCTGTCCATCCTGAAGGACCAGTACAAGGCTTGGACGGATGGGCTGGCCACCTCGACGCTGCCCGTCGCCACGAAGTCCTTCGCCGCATTCGGCGCCCTGTTCCCGAAGCTCACCCCCCTCGTACAGGGTGCCTCCGGTCAGCTCAGCCGGTTCGTGACGCTGGCGACGGGCGGCATCCAGTCGGCTGGCTTCGACCGGTTCATGACCACCTTCAGCACCTTCGCGACGGAGACGTTGGCCAAAGCGAACAGCGGTCTCGTCAAGTTCGCGACGAGCATGGACGCGGGGAAGATGTCCAGCGGCATCGCCGAGTTCATGCGGTACGCCAAGGAGAACGGGCCACTCGTCGCCGAGACCCTCGGCAACCTCGGCGAGGTGCTCGTCCGCATCGTGCACGCTGCAGCGGACACGGGTGTCTCGGTCCTCTCGCTGGTCAACGCGTTCGCCGGCCTGGTCAACGCGATACCGATGGGTCTGCTGACGGCGCTCGTGCAGACTGCCGTCGCCCTCAACGCGGTGAAGCTGGCAGCGGCAGGGTTCGCCGTGGTGGGGCCTGCCATGGTTGCCGCGGCAGCCGGGATCCGTACCTTCATCGCGTCCGCCCGGTTCGCCGGCGTCGCGATGGCCATCTCCGGTGTAGCTGCCAGCCTGACGGCGCTGCAGAAGGCGTCCGTCGTCGTGGCCGTGGTCGCCGGTATCGCGCTGGCTGTGAACGCGCTGGCGGAGAAGGCGCGCGGTGCGCCGCCGGACGTCGACAAGCTCACCGTCTCGCTGAAGGAGCTCGGCGCCACCGGGAAGTTCGGCGGCGAACTGAGGAAGTCGTTCGGCGACATGGACGGCCTGGTCCAGAAGATCGGTCAGCTCCAAGAGGCGACGAAGAAGGCCGGCGAGGCAGGGAAGGGAGCGTTCGGTTTCAAGATCCCCGTCCTTGACGACATCGGGAACTGGCTGGGCACCAAGTTCACCGAGATGACGAAGGGGGAGAAGTCCCTCGCGTCGCTGAAGGACTCGTTCAAGGGCGTCGATGCGGCCCTGTCCGACGTCGTGAAGGGCGGCCATGCCGACCTTGCAGCCGCCGCCTTCGACGAGGTCGCCGAAGCGGCGCAGAAGAATGGGCACTCGCTGCAAGAGGTCAAGGACCTGATGCCGTCTTACGGCGAAGCGCTGGCCAACCTAGCCGCCGAGCAGGAGATCACGGCACGCGCGATGGGCATGTTCGGCGAGCAGGCCATCGCTGTCCAGGCCAAGCTTGACCTGCAGAAGCAGTCCGCTGACGGGCTCCGCCAGGCTATTCAGGCCCTCAACGACGTTAACCGGCAGGCTCTCGGCGGGATGATCGGCTTCGAGGCCGCCATCGATGCCGCGGCGGAGGGGGCCGCGAAGAACGCCGGCGCCCTCAACATGGTCAACGGTGTCCTCGACCTCAACGGCGAGAAGGCACGAACCGCCGCGTCACTGCTCTCTGACCTCGCGACCAAGACTGACGAAGCCGCTGCTGCAGCTCGCGACAACGGTGCCGCGTGGTCATCGATCAGCGGTATCTACGACCGTGGCCGCGAGCAGCTACTGGCGAGCGCCCAGGCTATGGGTCTGACCAAGGGTGAGGCGAAGGCTCTGGCGGATCAGATCCTGTCGACGCCCGACAAGACGGCCTACCTGCACGGGGACATCAGCGACTTGCAGGCGAAGCTGAAGGATGCGCAAAGCCGTCTGGCGAGGACTCCGTTGGACAAGCAGGCGGCCATTCGGGCGGAGATCTCCGACCTCCTCGCGAAGATACGGCAGGCGCAGACGGCGGTGAACTCGCTGGACTCCCGCACGGTCTTCATCAACACCGTGTACCGCACCTTCCGGGAGCAGCACCCGGGCGGCCAGGCCCAGGCGCATGGCGGGATCATCGGCGCTGCCGGCGGCGGCCCCAGGTCTCGGATGACGCTCGTCGGCGAGCAGGGTCCTGAGCTCGTGGATCTGGCGCCCGGATCCCGCGTGCGCTCTAACCCGGACAGTAAGCGCATCGCGGCTGGGATGGCCGGAGCCGGCGGCACTGGGGGGCCGATCGTCGTGCAGGTCATGCTCGACGGTCGCCAGCTTGCCGAAGTCCTGATCGATCCGCTGCAGGCCCAGATAGGGACTCGCGGAGGAGACGTGCAGTCGGTACTCGGACGGGGCAGCAGGTAGCCGGTGACGCTGGCATGATGGACACCGTCCGGACATGACGAAGCCCCGCCGCAATTCTCCTGCGGCGGGGCTTCGTGCTGCTCACACCTGGTGCGTCTTGGCCCAGTCGACGAGCTCGTACCAGGCCGCCGGAGCCAGACCGACCCGCGGGCCGGCTGGACGCTTGGAGTCACGTACCAGGATCCCCTCAGCGGGGCTGGCCACCTCGACGCAGTTCCCGGTGTCGGTGTAGCTCGACTTCACCCACACCAGAGGGCGCTCTCCACCTTCTGACACAGCTCTCTCCTTGCCGTATCGATCAGTTCCAACGACGCGGCAGGGCCTTGTGCGTTGGCTTGCAGGTGATCGTATGCGGCGGTGAAGACCGCGATGTCGTCCGGCCTTGTCGAGATCACCGAACCGGCGAGGGTCTCCGTGAACACGGCCCGCTGTCCGGTGACCTGGTACATCGTGAAGCCGCCGGCGAGCCCCGGGTGCATGGCCACCTCGGCGGGCAGTACCTGCAGCGTCACGGACGGCCGGAGCGAGGCGACGTTCAGGAGGTGCTCCAGCTGCTCGAGCAGGACAGCCTCGCCGCCGAGGGGGGACTTGAGAGCCTGCTCCCCGATGATGAACCAGGCCCGCCGGTCGGCCGCGTACCCGAGGCTGTCGATACGCCGCATGCGGAGGTCTGCCCGCTCGGCGACTTCCTCTATGGGCAGGGCCGGCGTCGTGGCTTGGATGGCTGAGATGGCGTACTGGTAGGTCTGCAGCATGCCGGGCACCATGAGCGGCTGCCACGACCGGATGTTGCTGGCTACGCGCTCGAGGTCAACGAGACGCTGGATGTGTTCTTCAAGGGAGTCGGCTGGGGCTGCTCGCCACCAGCCGGCTTTGGATGGGTCTCGTGTGCCGCGCAGGATCTCGGCGGCTTCCTTGCGGGTGGTCATCGGTTCTCCTCCGATGGGACCTTGATTGTCGGGCAACGCTACTCCTCGTGGCTAAGTGATCACAGCTACTCGATCGGGTTGGGTACCCGGCTAACCCCCGCCTATGACCCGACTATTGGCCGTCTATGGCCCGTCTATGGATCTCTGGGCGCCACGCGGTAGCCGGGCGATAGTCGGCCCATAGACGGGGGCTAGTCGGGTCATAGACGGGCGACAAGACGGGGCATATGGCACGGATCGGTGACTGATCGGCGCTGCTCACGACTGCTCCGTCGCAGGTCACAGCCGCTCAGGTTGCTGCTCAGGCCCTGCTCGCCGATCTTCCTGAGCAGCCCGTGAGCAGAACTCTGAGCGGCTGTGACCTGCAGTCGAGCAGTGGTGAGCAGCCCTGAGCAGCGCTTGAGCAGCGGACATATAGGCCGGAATCACCCCGGACACTGTCCCACTTTGCCCCGGAACGCGGGGCGGACAGAGGGCGGAAAAGCCTGGACAGCGCCCGGACACTACCGCCCCCATTCCGACCCCTTTCCGGGGTCTGTCCGGGGTGCAGTCCAGGACATACCGGGACACTGTCCGGCCCGTTTCCGCCCCATTTGAGGGTCACACCCGGGTTACGCGTGGACACGCAGGTCAGCAGCCTGCAAGCCCCTAGGGGTCACGTTCGGGCCCGCGATGGCCACGCAGGTCACGCCCTCGACCCCGGGCTGTCTAGGGTCCGTCTTCACCCCGTCTATGACCCGTCTCGGGCCCGTCTATCTGACGCCAGGCCCCCGCCCCGCAGACGGGCGAAAGACGGGCCCTAGACGGGGCCAAGACGCCCCATAGACGGGTTCGTTCACTCGTTCATTCACTCGGGGTAGACGTGAACGTCGTCCTCTACTACGCGCGCACGTGCGCGCAGGCGCGCGGCGGCGCGTTGGAGGTGAACGGCTCACCCCGGACGGCTTGAGCCGAGCCGTTGAGCCGTCCCCTCGGTACCGGTACTGAGGGCGAAGTGGGGGCGCCCTGAGAGCGCCTCCCGGGGCGCCCCGGGACGTGACGACGACGACGCTCTCGGGGCGCCCTCATGACGACGACGAGAGCGCCACCAGGACGGATGTCGGGGCGCCTTCGTCGTCGTCATCGTCGTCGTCATCAGGGCGCCCTGCCTACCGTCCCCGGTGGAGTGCGGGGGCGGGCGACAGGGCGCCATGGTGGAGCGTCAGCGCCGGTTGCGCAGCTCGGTGTCGACGGCCGCGAGCAGGCCGCGCATCTTCGCCAGGCCATCCCGGTACCGGTCGAGCTCGGCGAGCAGGCTGTCGACGCCGGCCACGTCCAGCTCGAGGCCGTCGGCCTTGTACTCCGAGAGCTGCAACCACACGCTGGCCGCGGACGGGATGACGCAGGTCGAGTGAAGGCTCAGCTCGGCGCCCAGCAGAGGCGGCGTAACGGGCGCCGGGTAGTTCGCCCGGTCTCGCGGCAAGGCCACCTCGAGAACGGCGCTCTTGTGGAAGCAGTCGTCTGCCTTGTCGTCCCAGTAGGCGTGGTCGACCACGCACCAGTCGGGGCAGGCGATGGTCATGCTGCCGCCGAAGACGGTCGGGCCGGTGTACGTCTTCATCGGGCTTCCTCCGGGGTGACGCGGTTGGCGGCGATCCACTGGTTGCGTTCCTCGTTCACGGCGCCGAGCAGACCGGCCTCCTCGCAGGGCACGTAGGTGGCGCGGTCGCCGTAGTCGGTGCAGCAGAGCAGGCAGTAGCTGGGGGTGAGGGGTTCGTCGGAGCTGTAGGTCCAGGAGTGGCCGCGGCTGTCGGCGATCCGGGGGGTGGGGTCGATCCAGATGTACGGGCGGCCGGGGACGTGTGACCGGACCAGGACGGGCGGCAGGGGCAACGCGCTCTGCGGGTGGATGATGTCCATGGTTCTACCTCTCCAGGGTGGGAACCGGGGCCGGTCCGGGGTGCGATCCCGGGCCGGCCGTTCTCGTCTTGCGATGCCGCCCCGAGCCCTTGGGAGGCTTGGGCGGGAAGGGCTCTGAGGCCTTGCGAATATTGGGCGCGGAGCCCTACGGGGGATTGGGGCCGGAGCCCTTTACCCCCAACGGTTCGGGGCGCCCCGAAGGGTGGGGAGCATTTGCCATGCACGCTGGCATGACAGCCGCTCCGCACCCTCTGGGCATTAGGGATTCGACCTGCGGTTCGGTACCCCTCTAGGGGCCTTGATTTGGATCGCACGCTGCACCGTTCCCCCCTCCTCGAGGAGGGGGGATAGATCGGTAACGACCTGCGGTGTTACTCGCCGACGCGACCGTCCCGTGCAACGCGCTGAACGAGCCGCCGGCAGAGCAGGGCGCCGTACTGGTCGCCCGCGCGTTCGGCGACCGCCAGGCCGTTGAACGCCGCCCCGAGGGACGGGAGCTTCACCGTGACGCGCCCCAACGCGGCGGCCTCCGTGGGCCTGCGAACGACCGCGGTCCCCATCACTGGCCACCCTCCTGCAGCGACTGCAGGCGAGCCCGCAGCGGCAGCAGCCCGTACAAGGCGTGCGCGGTGATCGAAGCGGCCAGGTCTCCGAGGCCGGCCGCGTCGAACTCCGGGTGTTCCCCGTCGATCTCGACCACGACCTTCACGTCCCGGCTGCCGGACTCGGAGAACGGGAACTGCGTCAGGTTCGCCCGCAGCAGCTCCACCCGCCGGCCGTCGACGTCGACCACCGCGGTGTGCTGTACGCCGTCGTGGCGGATCCCGGACCGGTGGTTGCCCGCCGGGTGGTCCACCACGCACCACGAGGGCTCCTCGAGGACGATCGGGCCGTAGTCGAGCGTCTCCACCGCGACCGTGCGCGGGGTGCTCACAGCTGCACCCGGCCCTGCTCGCGCAGCTCGGTCAGCTGGGCGTGCACGTCACGGAACTTCGCGAGCTGGGCCTCAAGCGTGAGGATGACCGTGGCCAGCCCGTCCGGGTCGAGGCTCTCCATCCAGTGGTCATCGACGATCTCAACCTGGGCGTGCGGGACGCGCTCGTGCAGGTGGCGGGAGAACGGCTCCTGCCGGATGAACGCGCCCAGCACCCGGAACTCCTCGACCTTGTTCGCGCCTTCGGTGACGGGCAGGTACACGTCGGTGCTGGTGGTGGCGCACCAGATGTCTTCGGGGTGCTGCGGCGTCTCGCGGTCCTGCGTGTGGTCGACGGTGCAGCCCTGCAGGCAGGTGACTTCCTGCAGCTTGCTGGTCGTGCGGTCCAGGAACGACCACGTGCGGGGGGCGGGGATGGTCTCGCGGGTCGCGGCGGTCGGCTGGACCGGCATCGCGGCGAGCTTGGCAGGTACGGTGGTCCTCATGGTCTGCTCCCTCTAGTCAGGGTTCGGATCCAGGCCCCGTCTGGTGTTAGAGCACCGGGCGGGGCTGCTTGCGTTTTAGGCGGCGTCGTACTCGGGGTCGTAGCCGTAGCGGTCCGACCAGTACTCGCGGTCCTCACGGGCCAGCTCACGGGCCTCGACGGTCGGGACGTTCACGGCGACCCGCAGGCCCAGCTCGTTCACGGCCGGCGGCTCCGGCAGAACGAACGCCGTCCGGTGGACCGTGTACGCCTCGACGCGGTCGAGACGGAAGGTGCGGGACTCGCCCGACTCCCGGTCCATCGCCTTCAGCACGATGTCGCCGGCCTTCGTGATCTGCGTGTCGTACACCTCGATGGTGCGGACCGTCACCGAGCCATCGGCCTTCGTGTAGGTGATGGTCACCGGGTGCTTCGCGTCCATCGCCTTGAGGAAGCGGACCATCGTCCGGTCGAGCTCCTCGTTCGCGGTGCGGTACATCGTGGCCCCCTACCCGAAACCCCGTCTTGTTGGGGTTTCTGCAATGACTGTAGTCTCCCAGCGTTGGGAGGCGTTTGTCAATGACTGTAGAAAAACCCGCAAGACTGGATAGTGGGTGGCGATGTGGAGCTCACGCGGAGTGAGTCCGCAGACAGTCCGCAGAGTGATCTAGCCGTGCCAACGCTGACCAACATCCACAACGGGGGAATGGCCAGGTCAAAGGGGGTCCCGCTGCGTTTCCGCAGGTGGCCGGGACCCCCTCTAAGTTCGAGCTCTACTTCGACCTCTAAGCCGTGCCGTGCTGATGCACAGATCGCACTGATCACCGGAAGCCCCGCCCCCTTCGCCGAGAGGGGGGCGGGGCTTCCGCGTTATCGGGATGACCCGGCGCGGGCACGCCCGCCACGGTCCGGGCGGGGGCTCGGCACCTGTACGGCTTCCGCCCGAAGGCCGTGTACACGCCCCGGGTGCTGGAACGGCTGCGCGGGTCGCGCTACCCGGAGCGGTTCGACCCGGACCGGTGCCTGTGCCACGCGTGCCTCACCGGGGAGTCGGAGTCGGCCTAGGCTCGGGGGATGGACGACACGTGGAAGACCATCGCTGCGCTCGTGGCCCGGTTCGACGAGTACGACCGGGAGCGCGGGGTGGGGCGTGAGGAGAGCGTGACGCTGCAGATCCTGAAGATCGGGGAGGAGTTCGGCGAAGCCGCGCAGGCCGTGATCGGGGCGAAGGGCACGAATCCCCGGAAGGGCAACTCGCACACCTGGGGCGACGTGGAGGCGGAGGTCGCCGACGTCATCGTCACGGCGATGGTCGCGCTGGCCCGGATGCGGCCCGACGCCCCCGCCTTCTTCGCGGAGCACCTGCGGGAGAAGTCCGCGCGGTTCCTCTGACGGGCGCGGGACGCGGGGCGCGGCACGCGGAGCGCGAGGCGCGGGGCGCCGGCCGGGCCCGGCTGCGGGGATGGCTCAGCGCACCAGGGGCATGGCGCCCGTGAGGTCGCGCAGGCAGCGGATCGCGAGTTCCGCGGGGGAGCCGGGGCCCGCGGGCGGGGTGTCGGTGGTGGACCAGAGTTCCAGGGCGATGCGGATCGCGTCCGTCGCCGCCGCGGCCAGGAGGCGTACGGCGAGGGGTTCGGCGTCCGGGCCCGCGAGCCGGGCCACGACCGGGACCAGGCGCTCCTCGGATTCCTGGTTGACCCGGTACCAGACGGCCCGCAGCGCCTCGTCGCTCGCGGCGGCGCGCAGCAGGCCGCGGGTGACCTCCAGCCCCTCGTCGAGCGCCTGGGGGCCCGTGAGGGAGCGGGTCACGGCACGCTCCAGGGCCTCGGTGAGCGGGGTGCCGGGGTCCTCCTCGGCGAGCAGTGCGCGCCAGGCGTCGCCGCCGCCCGCGAGCAGGGGGGCGACGGCCTCCTGCTTGTTGCGGAAGTAGCGGTAGAACGTGCGCAGCGCCACGCCCGCGCGGTGGGCGATGTCCTCGGCGGTGGTGCCGTCGGGGCCGTGCTCGGCGAAGAGTTCGCAGGCCGCGCGGGCGATGTCGAGCTGGGTGGCCGCCTTGCGGCGCTCGTTCAGCGACTGGGCTCCGGGGCCGGCCTGGGGAGAGTACGGACGAGGGGATCTCACCGGGGAAGGATACCTCGGCCCCGCGAGGTAAATGCATGTTTTGACAGGGTGGCAAAACGTGTCATCGCGAGAGTACGCTCCCCCCATGAACCGTTACGAAGGACGTCGCGTCCTCATCACCGGCGGCGGCTCCGGCATCGGCCAGGCCACCGTCCACCGCATCCTCTCCGAGGGCGGCCGCGTCCACACCGTGGACGTCAACGAGGCCGGCCTGAAGGCCACCTCCGACCAGGCGGCAGCCGACGGGCACGCGGACCGCCTCACCACCGCGGTCCTCGACATATCCGACGAGGCCGCCGTCACGGCGGGCGTGGCCGCCGCCGTCGACGCCCTCACCGGGATCGACGTGCTGGTCAACGCGGCGGGGATCCTGCGCTCGGCGCACACCCACCAGACCACGCTCGAGTTCTGGAACAAGATCATCTCGGTGAACCTGACCGGTACGTTCCTGGTCATCCGCGAGTCGCTCCCGGCGCTGCTGGCGGGCGACCAGCCGGTCGTCGTCAACTTCAGCTCCACCTCGGCGTCCTTCGCCCACCCCTACATGTCCGCCTACGCGGCCAGCAAGGGCGGCATCCAGTCCATGACCCACGCGCTCGCCGCCGAGTACAGCAAGCAGGGCCTGCGCTTCGTCGCGGTCGCGCCCGGCTCCATCGAGAGCGGCATGACGACCGGCACCGGCCCCGGCCTGCCCGAGGACACCGACTGGAGCCTGTTCGCCAAGCTCGCCCCGGCCCTCGGCCAGGGCTTCGCCGGCCCGCAGACGGTCGCCGGCGTCGTCGCCATGCTGGGCTCCGAGGACGGCGCCTTCATCACCGGTACGGAGATCCGCATCGACGGCGGCACGCACTACTAGGTCCTGTCGTCAAACTCCCTTCTGCCTCGGGCGACGACGGGAGTTTGACGACAGGCCCTAGGACGTACGCCGGGGCTCAGCCCCTGAAGCGGTCCCACAGCCGGGGGAAGCGCTCCGCGAGCACGGCTTCGTTCTCGAAGTCCAGCGCGGCGCCCTCCGGCTCGGCCGGCTGCAGCGGGATCCCCAGATCCGGCGCGACCGACCCGGTCAGCTGCTCGTACGCCTCGTCCGCCGCGTACCCCAGCTCCTCGCCGTCCCCGTCGATCTCCTCGTCGAACTCGTCGAGCAGCTCCGCGAGCTGGTCGGGATCGTGCACCCCGCCCTCGAAGACCTCCCGGCCCTGGCCGATCAGCCAGCACCGGAAGTAGTCGAACGCGTCGTCGCTGGCCCCGTCGAGCAGCACCCACGCCGCGCCCCACAGGTCCCAGGTGTACGCCCGGTTGTACCGCGACTCGAAGTGCCGCGCGAAGTCCAGGACGGAGTCCGGGTCGAGCTGCGCCAGCCGCTCCACGAGCAGCTCGGCGTGTTCCTCGGGGTCGCCCTCGGCGGCCTCGCGGGTACGGTCGACCATCTCCCAGAACTCCGTCTCGTCCATCACCGCTCAAGCATCACGGGTACGCCCCCTCGCCGCCACCGCGCGTGCCGCGAAAGGCCGGTCCGGGCCCCCGCACGGCCGCATACTCGGACCGGAGGAGTCGGCGGGGAAGGGGAACGGGGTATGCGGGGGGAATTGCTCGAAGGCCGCTACCGGCTGGAGGAGCGTCTCGGCGGGGGCGGCATGGGCGAGGTCTGGGCGGCGGTGGACGTGCGGATGCGGCGGCCGGTCGCCGCGAAACTCGTCCACGCGGTGCCCGGCATGGCCGCGGCGGAGGTCGAGCAGAGGTTCACGCACGAGGTGCGCTCGGCCGCCAACCTCCCGCACCGGCACACGGTCACCGTCCACGACTGCGGTGAGGCCGTGGTCGGGGGACGCAGAACGCTCTACCTGGTGATGGAGCGGCTCGACGGCCGCACCCTCGCCCAGGTCTTCCGGGACGCCGCGCCCCTGCCCTGGTACGACGTCGTCGACTGGGCCGGCCAGATCGCGACCGCCCTGGCCGCCGCCCACGAGCGCGGCATCATCCACCGGGACGTCAAACCGCAGAACGTGATGCTCACCGGCACCGGCGTCATCAAGGTCCTGGACTTCGGTCTCGCCAAGTTCCTGGGCGAGACCCTGCGCGTGGCCGACCTCACCGCCACGGGCACCGCCATGGGCACCCTCGCCTACATGTCCCCCGAGCAGTGCCGGGGCGACGCCGGGATCGACCACCGCAGCGACCTCTACAGCCTGGGCTGCCTGCTCTACGAGGGCCTCGCGGGCCGCACGCCCTTCACGAGCCCGGCGCCCCACGCCCTCCTCTACCAGCAGGTGCACGAGCCGCCGCGCCCGCTCCGACCCGGCGCGGCCCCCGCTCCCGTCGCCGACCTCGTGATGCGCCTCCTCGCCAAGGACCCGGCACATCGGCCGCGTGACGCGGCGAGCGTGGTGACGGAGCTGGGCCGGCACCTGGCCGCCCACGGACAGCCGGCCGTCCCGGCCCGGGCCCCGGCCGCGGCCCCGGCGGGCGACGGCGCGGCCGTGGTGGCCCGCATGCGTGCGGACGCCGAACGGGAGATCGCGGAGCTGCGCGAGCTGGTCGAGCGCGACGTACGGGAGGTACGGGAGCAGGCGGATCGGGACGCGGCCTCCGTACGCGCCGCCGCGCAGCGGCACGTAGCCGCCAGGCGACAGGAGGCCGACGACCTCTTCGAGGAGACCCGGGCCAAGGCCGCCGAAGCCGCCGGGCTCTTCGAGGCGAACCTGAAGGAGCGGCGCGAACGGTCCGAGCGTGCGCTGGCCGCACGGCAGTCCGCGGCCGCGCACCTCCTCGCACAGATCGAGCAGCGGGCCGAGGACCTGCGTCTGGAGGCGGAGAAGCTCCGTACGGACGCCGAGCAGAGCGCCGGTCGGACGGTCCTGGCCGCGCGGCGCCGGGCCGAGGAGATCGTGGCCGAAGCCACGGCCAGGGCCGAGCGGATCCGGGTCGAGGTCCGGCGCGAACTCGCCGAGCTGATCAACGAGACCACCCCGGGAGCGGAGACCACCCCGGGAACGCCGTGAGGCGGCCCGCCCCCGAAGGGGTGGGCCGCCTCACGGACGGACGTGCGGGGCCTTACAGGCCGTAGCGCTCCCGTGCTTCCTTGATGGAGGACGCCGGTACCTCGCCGCGGCGGGCGAGCTGGGCCAGCGCGGCCACCACGATCGACTGGGCGTCGACACCGAAGTGGCGACGGGCGCCCTCACGGGTGTCGGAGAGGCCGAAGCCGTCCGTACCCAGCGAGGTGTAGTCCTGCTCGACCCACTGGCTGATCTGGTCCGGGACCTGACGCATCCAGTCGGAGACGGCGAGCACCGGGCTGGTGACGCCCTCCAGGGCGCGGGTGACGAACGGGGTGCGCATCTCCCCGCGCAGCAGCGCCTCGTCGCACTCCAGCGCGTCGCGGCGCAGCTCGCCCCAGGAGGTGGCGGACCAGACGTCGGCGGCCACGTTCCAGTCGGCGGCGAGCAGCTTCTGCGCGTCGAGGGCCCAGTGGATGGCCGTACCGGAGGCCATCAGCTGGATCTTCGGGGCGTCGGCGGCCGGGGCCGCATCCGCCAGGTCCGCCGCCGTGTTGAAGCGGTAGAGACCGCGCAGGATGCCCTCTTCCACGCCCTCGGGCATGGCCGGCTGCGGCTTCGGCTCGTTGTAGACCGTCAGGTAGTAGAAGACGTCTTCCGGCTTCTCGCCGTACATCCGGCGCAGACCGTCCTTGACGATCACCGCGATCTCGTACGCGAAGGCCGGGTCGTAGTTGAGCGACGCCGGGTTCGTGGACGCGATCAGGTGCGAGTGGCCGTCCGCGTGCTGCAGGCCCTCACCCGTCAGGGTGGTGCGACCGGCGGTGGCGCCGACGATGAAGCCCTTGCCGAGCTGGTCGGCGAGCTGCCACATCTGGTCGGCGGTGCGCTGCCAGCCGAACATCGAGTAGAAGATGTAGAACGGGATCATCGGCTCGCCGTGCGTCGCGTACGACGTGCAGGCGGCGATGAAGTCGGCCATGGCGCCGGCCTCGGTGATCCCCTCGTTGAGGATCTGGCCGTCCTTGGCTTCCTTGTAGTACATCAGCTGGTCGCGGTCGACCGGCTCGTACGTCTGGCCCAGCGGCGAGTAGATGCCGGCCGACGGGAAGAGGGACTCCATACCGAAGGTGCGGGCCTCGTCCGGGACGATCGGAACCCAGCGCTTGCCGGTCTCCTTGTCCCGCATCAGGTCCTTGACGAGCCGGACGAAGGCCATGGTGGTGGCCATCTCCTGCTTGCCGGAGCCCTTGAGCAGCGGGGCGAAGGAACGGTCCGCCGGAGCCGGCAGGGCCACGTGCTTGACCTTGCGGGCCGGGGCCGGGCCGCCGAGCGCCGCGCGGCGCTCGTTCAGGTACTGGATCTCGGGGCTGTTCGCGCCCGGGTGTCCGTACGGGACCTGGCCGTCCGCGAAGGCGCTGTCCGGGATCGGGAGGCCAAGGAGGTCACGCATGTCCTTGAACTCGTCGATCGTCAGCTTCTTCATCTGGTGGTTCGCGTTCTTCGACTCGAACCCGGCGCCCAGCGTGTAGCCCTTGACGGTCTGCGCGAGGATGACCGTCGGAGCACCCTTGTGCTCCAGGGCGGCCTTGTACGCGGCGTAGACCTTGCGGGGCTCGTGGCCGCCGCGGGAGGTGTGGAAGCACTCGGCGATCTTCGCGTCGGAGAGCACACCGGCCAGCTGCACGAGCTCGGCGTTGGCGCCGAAGAAGTGCTGGCGGATGTAGGCCACGTCGCGGGTCGCGTACGTCTGGAACTGCGCGTCGGGTACCTCGCGCAGGCGGCGTACCAGGGCGCCCGTGGTGTCGAGCTGGAACAGCTCGTCCCAGGCGGAGCCCCACAGCGACTTGATGACGTTCCAGCCGGCGCCGCGGAACTGGGCTTCCAGCTCCTGCACCACGCGGAAGTTCGCGCGGACCGGACCGTCGAGGCGCTGCAGGTTGCAGTTGATGACGAAGGTCAGGTTGTCGAGCTGCTCGCGGGAGGCCAGGGCCAGGGCGGCGGTCGACTCGGGCTCGTCCATCTCGCCGTCGCCCAGGAAGGCCCAGACGTGCGAGTTGGCGGTGTCCTTGATGCTCCGGTTCTGCAGGTAGCGGTTGAAGCGCGCCTGGTAGATCGCGGAGAGCGGGCCGAGGCCCATGGAGACCGTCGGGAACTCCCACAGCCACGGCAGGCGCCGCGGGTGGGGGTAGGACGGGAGGCCGTTGCCGCCGGCCTCCTGGCGGAAGTTGTCGAGCTGCTGCTCGGAGATCCGGCCGTCGAGGAAGGCGCGGGCGTAGATGCCGGGGGAGGCGTGGCCCTGGATGTAGAGCTGGTCGCCCGATCCGTCGGCCTCCTTCCCGCGGAAGAAGTGCTGGAAGCCGGTCTCGTACAGCCACGCGGCGGAGGCGAAGGTGGCGATGTGGCCGCCGACGCCGTACTTGGAACCGCGGGTCACCATGGCGGCCGCGTTCCAGCGGTTCCAGGCGGTGATCTTGGCTTCCATCGCCTCGTCGCCGGGGAACTCCGGCTCCGCGGCGGTGGGGATGGTGTTGACGTAGTCCGTCTCGAGCAGCTTCGGCAGTGCGAGACCGGCGGCCTCGGCGTGCTGAAGGGTGCGACGGAGCAGGTATTCGGCGCGGCGCGTACCGGCGGCCTTGGCGACGGCGTCGAGGGAGGCCGCCCATTCGGCGGTCTCCTCGGTGTCGCGGTCCGGGAGCTGGTCGAGCTCGCTCGGAAGCTTTCCTACGGGGTCGGACATCGGTGTGCGCCGCCTTCCGGACAAAGGAGAGGTGGTGAAGAAATCCCTGACGGGCAGGACAGGGTCGTTGGACCCGGGTGGGGTCCGCGGATGACTGTAAGGCGCTGATCGATGATCGATCAAATGAAAGTGACGAAGAAACGTCAATCTGACAAAAGTCGGCACCGGGTGCCATGAAAATGGGCACCCAGTGCCGGGTAAATCGGGACGAGACGGGCGGCCGAGCGAGTCTCGAAGGGCGAGATCAAGCCCGCGGCGCGCACCCCAGAACGTGCCGCTTCACGAGCAGCCCGATCTCCGGATCCTGATTGCGGAAGGCGTCCACAAGGGCTTCGTGCTCTTCGGCGTAGGACTTCTGGACGGTTCCCAGCCACCGGATGGACAGGGCCGTGAACACCTCGATGCCCAGGGACTCCCAGGTGTGCAGCAGCACGCTGTTCCCGGCGGCCCGCACCATCTCCCGGTGGAAGCCCACGGTGTGCCGCACCTGGGCCGTGCCGTCCGCGCTGCGGTCGGCCTCCCACAGGGCCGCCACGTGCGGTTCCAGGGCCGAGCAGTCGGCCGCCAGCCGGGGCGCGGCCAGCTCGGCCGCGATCTGCTCCAGGCCCGCCCGGACCGGATAGATCTCCTCCAGGTCCGCCGCCGACAGGTTCCGTACGCGCACGCCCTTGTTCGGCGCGGACTCGATCAGCCGCAGCGTCTCCAGCTCGCGCAGGGCCTCGCGCACGGGCGTCTGGCTGACCTCCAGCTCCACCGCGATCCGGCGCTCCACGATCCGCTCACCGGGCTTCCAGCGCCCGCTGACGATCCCCTCCACGATGTGCTCGCGGATCTGCTCGCGCAGCGAGTGCACGACGGGTGGGGTGATCATCGGGGCTTCATCTCCTGAGGGGTGTGCAGGGGCATGCGGGGCCTTGATGCGTAGACAATACGGCGGAGCCGCTCGTCGCGATGCGTTCCTGGTCAGGGGCGCAGCGTGAGGCTGGTTACAGCCGTCGACCGGAGGGGGCCAGGGTACGACGACGGCGCCCCCGCCCGGGACCTGCATCCCGGGCGGGGGCGCCGTGCGCGACAGTCGTGAACCGCTGCCGCAGAGAGCCTTACAGGCCGAGCTCGACCTCGAACTCGCCGGCCTCGAGGATCGCCTTGACGGCCGAGAGGTACCGGGCCGCGTCCGCGCCGTCCACCAGGCGGTGGTCGTAGGACAGGGTCAGGTACGTCATGTCGCGGATGCCGATGTTCGTGCCCTCGGCGGTCTCGATGACCACCGGGCGCTTGACCGTCGCGCCGATGCCCAGGATGGCGACCTGGTTCGGGGGCACGATGACCGTGTCGAACAGCGCGCCGCGCGAGCCGGTGTTGCTGATGGTGAAGGTCGCACCCGACAGCTCGTCCGGCGTGATCTTGTTGCCGCGGACCTTGGAGGCCAGGTCGGCGGTCGCCTTGGAGATGCCCGCCAGGTTGAGGTCACCGGCACCCTTGATGACCGGGGTCATCAGGCCCTTCTCGGAGTCCACGGCGATGCCGATGTTCTCCGAGTCGAAGTAGGTGATGGTGCTCTCGTCCTCGTTGATCCGGGCGTTGACGACCGCGTGGGCCTTCAGCGCCTGGGCCGCGGCCTTGACGAAGAACGGCATCGGGGACAGCTTGACGCCCTCGCGGGCGAGGAAGCCGGCCTTGGCCTTCTCGCGCAGCTTCATGATCTTGGTGATGTCCACCTCGACCACGGAGCTGAGCTGCGCCTGCGAGTGCAGGGCCTTCATCATGTTGTCGCCGATGACCTTGCGCATGCGGGTCATCTTGACGGTCTGACCGCGCAGCTCGGACACCGCGGCGGCCGGAGCCTTCGCGGCCGGAGCGGCAGCAGCCGGCGCCGGGGCGGCAGCCGCCGCCTTGGCGGCCTCGGCGGCGGCCAGGACGTCCTGCTTGCGGATGCGGCCACCGACACCGGTGCCCGAGACCGCGGACAGGTCGACGCCGGACTCCGTGGCGAGCTTGCGCACCAGCGGGGTCACGTAGGCACCCTCGTCACCGGCGGAAACCGGGGCGGCGGCGGCCGGAGCGACCGGAGCCGGGGCGGCGACCGGAGCCGGAGCGGCCACGGGAGCCGGAGCGGCCACCGGGGCGGCGACGGGAGCCGGGGCGGCAGCGACCGGAGCCGGGGCGGCCACGGGAGCCGGAGCGGCGACCGGGGCGGCAACCGGAGCCGGAGCGGCAGCCGGAGCCGGAGCGGCGGCGGCCGGAGCGGCCGCGGGAGCCGCGCCCGCCGCGCCGATGACGGCCAGACGCGCGCCGACCTCGGCGTTCTCGTCCTCGGCGACCAGGATCTCCAGCAGGACGCCGGCGACCGGGGCGGGGATCTCGGTGTCGACCTTGTCGGTCGAGACCTCGAGCAGCGGCTCGTCGGCCTCGACCGACTCGCCGACCTGCTTCAGCCAGCGGGTGACGGTGCCCTCGGTGACGGACTCGCCCAGGGCGGGGAGCACGACATCGGTACCGGCGGCAGCCGGAGCGGCGGCGGCCGGAGCCGCCGGGGCCTCGGCGACGGGTGCCGGAGCGGCCGGAGCCTCGGCGGCCGGAGCCTGCGGAGCCTCGGCGGCCGGGGCCGCGGGGGCCTCGGCGGCAGGGGCTTCGGCGGCCGGAGCCGACGCGCCCGAGCCGTCGTCGATGACGGCCAGCTCGGCGCCGACCTCGACGGTCTCGTCCTCGGCGACCTTGATGGAGGCCAGGATGCCCGACACGGGGGAGGGGATCTCGGTGTCGACCTTGTCGGTCGAGACCTCGAGCAGCGGCTCGTCGGCCTCGACGCGCTCGCCCTCGGCCTTCAGCCAACGGGTGACAGTGCCCTCAGTGACGCTCTCACCGAGCGCCGGAAGGGTTACGGAAACCGACATGGTTTCAGTTGCTCCTAACGAATGTGCGGAAGTGGTCGTCGCGCCCAGTGACGATTAGTCGTGTGCGTGCAGCGGCTTGCCGGCGAGTGCCAGGTGGGCCTCGCCCATCGCCTCGTTCTGCGTCGGGTGCGCGTGGATGAGCTGCGCGACCTCGGCCGGCAGGGCTTCCCAGTTGTAGATCAGCTGGGCCTCGCCGACCTGCTCGCCCATCCGGTCACCGACCATGTGGACGCCGACCACGGCACCGTCCTTGACCTGGACGAGCTTGATCTCGCCCGCGGTCTTAAGGATCTTGCTCTTGCCGTTGCCCGCCAGGTTGTACTTGAGGGCCACGACCTTGTCCGCGCCGTAGATCTCCTTGGCCTTGGCCTCGGTGATGCCGACGGAGGCGACCTCGGGGTGGCAGTACGTGACGCGCGGGACGCCGTCGTAGTCGATCGGGACGGCCTTGAGGCCGGCCAGACGCTCCGCGACCAGGATGCCCTCGGCGAAGCCGACGTGCGCGAGCTGGAGGGTCGGGGCGAGGTCGCCGACGGCCGAGATGGTCGGCACGTTGGTCTGCATGTACTCGTCGACCACGACGTAGCCGCGGTCCATCGCGACGCCCTGCTCCTCGTAGCCGAGGCCCTGGGAGACGGGGCCGCGGCCGATCGCGACCAGCAGCACCTCCGCCTCGAAGGTCTTGCCGTCGGCCAGGGTGACCCGCACGCCGTTCTCGGTGTACTCGGCCTTGTCGAAGAAGGTGCCGAGGTTGAACTTGATGCCCCGCTTGCGGAACGCGCGCTCCAGCAGCTTGGAGCTGTTCTCGTCCTCGACCGGCACGAGGTGCTTGAGGCCCTCGACGATCGTGACGTCGGTGCCGAAGGACTTCCACGCCGAGGCGAACTCGACGCCGATGACGCCGCCGCCCAGGACGATGGCGGACTCGGGCACGCGGTCCAGGACCAGCGCGTGGTCCGAGGAGATGATGCGGTTGCCGTCGATGTTCAGGCCCGGCAGCGAGCGCGGCACGGAGCCGGTCGCCAGGAGCACGTGGCGGCCCTGGATGCGCTGGCCGTTCACGTCGACGGACGTCGGCGAGGAGAGGCGGCCCTCACCCTCGATGTAGGTCAGCTTGCGGGAGGCGACCAGACCCTGCAGACCCTTGTACAGGCCCGCGATGATGTCGTCCTTGTACTTGTGCACACCCGCGATGTCGATGCCCTCGAAGGTGGCCTTGACACCGAACTGGGCGGCCTCGCGAGCCTGGTCCGCGATCTCGCCCGCGTGCAGCAGAGCCTTCGTGGGGATGCAGCCGTTGTGCAGGCAGGTGCCGCCGAGCTTGTTCTTCTCGATCAGGGCAACGTCCAGACCCAGCTGGGATGCGCGCAGTGCCGCGGCGTAACCGCCACTGCCGCCACCGAGGATCACTAGGTCGAAAACGGTGCTGGCGTCGTTCGCCACGTCACGTCCTCCATGCATGTGCGCCGAGCACCGGTCCTCTGTGACCGGGCGGCGGCTGGTATACGGCCGCTTTTTCTTCGGCCCTGTGGTGGGGGCCCTGTCCTGCCGAGAACCCATCTTCGCATTTGTCGGCGGAACGCGGGACGCCGGGCCTGCCCTGGGGCAGGTCGTTCTGCCCGAACCGGGGGTTACCGCAGCGTAGAAACCTACGGATTTCGTTGGCAGCGAACGGACCCCGGCCGTGATCAGAAAATCTGATCACGGCCGGGGTCCGTGTGGAGCTCGGCTGCCAGGCGTCAGCCCAGGTCGCCCGTGGCCGTGCGCTCGGCCAGTCGGACCAGGGTCCGGACGGCGGAGCCGGTGCCGCCCTTGGGGGTGTAGCCGTACGGGGCGCCCTCGTGGAAGGCGGGGCCCGCGATGTCGAGGTGGGCCCAGGTGATGCCCTCGCCGACGAACTCCTGGAGGAAGAGGCCGGCCACCAGGCCGCCGCCCATCCGGACACCCATGTTGGCGATGTCGGCGGTGGGGGAGTCCATGGACTTGCGCAGGTCCTCGGGGAGCGGCATCGGCCAGGAGGCCTCGCCGACCTCTTCGGCGATCTCGTGGATGGAGGTGCGGAAGGCGTCGTCGTTGGCCATGATGCCGAAGGTGCGGTCACCCAGGGCCATCACCATGGCGCCGGTCAGGGTCGCCACGTCGACGATCGCGTCCGGGTTCTCCTCGGAGGCCTTGGTCAGCGCGTCGCCCAGGACCAGACGGCCCTCGGCGTCCGTGTTGAGCACCTCGACCGTCTTGCCGCTGTACATGCGCAGCACGTCGCCGGGCTTGGTGGCCGAGCCCGAGGGCATGTTCTCGGCGAGCGCGAGCCAGCCGGTGACGTTGACCTGGAGGCCGAGCTTGGCGGCCGCGACGACGGAGGCGAAGACGGCGGCGGCGCCGGCCATGTCGCACTTCATCGTCTCGTTGTGGCCGGCCGGCTTCAGGGAGATGCCGCCGGAGTCGTAGGTGATGCCCTTGCCGACGAAGGCGAGGGTCTTCTCCGCCTTGGCGTGGGTGTAGGAGAGCTTCACCAGGCGCGGCGGGTTCTCGGAGCCCTTGCCGACGCCCATGATGCCGCCGTAGCCACCCTTGATCAGGGCCTTCTCGTCCAGGACCTGGACCTTGATGCCGTTCTCCTTCGCGGTCGCACCGGCGACTGCTGCGAAGGCCTCGGGGGTGAGGTCGTTCGGCGGGGTGTTGACCAGGTCACGGGCGATGTTGATCTCGGTCGCGACGATCGTGGCGCGCTCGGCCGCGGCCTTGTGCTCCTTGTCGCGCGGCTTGGCGCCGAGCAGGGCGATCTCGGCGAGCGGCTGCTTCGGGCCGCCGTTCTTGGCGCCGGCCTTCTTCTCGCCGCCCTGGTATGCGGTGAAGGCGTACGCGCCCAGCAGCGCGCCCTCGGCCACGGCCGTCACGGCGGAGGCGTCGTCCAGGGGGAGTGCGAAGGCGGCCTTCTTGGTGCCGTGCAGGGCACGGGCGGCGGCGCCGGCGGCGCGGCGCAGCGCCTCCTCGTCGTAGGACTCGTCCGTGTCGGGAAGGGCGCCCAGCCCGACCGCCAGCACGACCGGGACCTTGAGGCCGTCCGGTGCCGGCAGCTTGGTGGTCTCGCCTTCGGCGCCCGAGGCACCGAGCGCGTCGAGCACGGCGGCGAGCTTGCCGTCGTACGCCTTGTCCACGGCCTCGGCGCCCGCGGCGACGACGGGGCCCTTGGGGCCCTTCGCCACGCCGACGACGAGGGCGTCGGCGCGCAGCGTCGCCGGTCCGGCAGTGCTGAGAGTCAGAGCAGTCACGGTGGTGAATTCTCGCTTCCGTTTTGGTGGTGTGGGCCGAGTGGGTGGACGGCCGTCCGTAGCGATCGTATTCGGGCCCGATGGCCGCCGGAAACGAGCCTACGCGCACGTACTCGTCCGCACGCCACTCGAAGGTTTGGCAAGTTGTTCGATCTAGAGGTCGCCAGGTTCACCCATCTGTGGACTCTGTTCCACGTTTGCCTCTTAGACCTGACGAGGTCCGAAACACTCGGACCACTCTCGCAAGGGGACGCGGGGTTCCTTTGCATCATTTCCACAGAAGCCTCCCCGGTCTGGCCCCATGCCACAGGCCGAAGTCGAGGATCTGCGGGGGGAAAGGCCGAAATGGTCCACAAGAACCGGATGAACAGGCTCGCCGCCGTCTGCCTCGCGGCCGCCATAGCATCCGTCGCAGTACCCGGAGCAGCCGCGCAGGCCGCGGTGACTCCGAGGATCGACCTGCGGGTGCTCGTCGTCGACGACGGCGGGAGCTCGGTCGAGGCGATCACGGCGGAGCTCCGCGACACGGGGGTTCCGTACACCCGCATCGACCTGGGCAGCGGGAGCCGTCCGGTCGTCAACGCGGCGTTCCTCGCCGACACGGTCGACGGCCGGCCGCGCGCCAAGTTCCAGAGCGTGGTGCTGCCGAACGAGGATCCGTTCGGTGCGGGTTCGGCCGAGATGGCCGCACTCGCCGCGTACGAGACGACGTACGGGATCCGCCAGGTCGACGCGTACACCTGGGCGCACCCGGGCGTCGGCCTGGAGTACACCGACAACGGCGGCTACAGCGGGACCCTCGACGGCACCCGGGCCGCCGTCACCCCCGCCGGCAAGGCGGGCCCCTTCGCCTACCTCGGGGGGCAGGTGGACTTCGAGGACAACTCGCCGCTGATCCCCGAGAGCTACGGGTTCATGGCCAAGCCGCGGACGGGCTACACCAGCTACCTCGACGCCCCGGTCGGCTCCGGCCGGGCCTCGCTCGTCGGCGAGTACGCCCACGACGGCCGCAGCGAACTGGTCGTCACCTTCGGCTACAACCAGTACCAGCAGCAATTCCGGCTGCTGGCCCGGGGCATCGTCGAGTGGATGACCCAGGGCGTCCACCTCGGCCAGGAGCGCAACTACTTCGCGGTCCACGTGGACGACGTCTTCGCCCCCGACGCCCGCTGGAACAAAGACCTGAACTGCACCCCCGGCGACTACGCCTGCGCCGGCGGCGAGGGCCAGGAGTCCACGATCCGGATGACGGCCGCCGACGCCGTGTACGCGGCGCAGTGGCAGACGTCCAAGAACTTCAAGCTCGACATGCTCTTCAACGGCGGCGCCGGTGAGGAGTGGAAGGCTTCGAGCGGCGGCGTCGACGCCCTGACCGCCCAGCTCGTCGCCGACCGGGCGAAGTACCGGTGGATGAACCACACCTACACCCACCCGTTCCTCGGCTGCGTCCAGGACACCACCACCATCCCGTGGACCTGTACGAAGAACAGCGCCGGCGCGATCAACTACATGAGCCGCGCCGAGATCTCGGCCCAGATCCGGGACAACAACAACTGGGCCGCCGCCAAGGGCATCACCACCGACCGCACCGAACTGGTCACCGGTGAGCACTCCGGCCTCAAGACCCTCCCGCAGCAGCCCCAGGACAACCCCAACCTGGCCGGCGCGCTCGCCGACAACGGCGTGAAGTGGGCGGGCAGCGACAACTCCCGCGAGTCCGTGCAGCGCCCCGTGGGCGCCGCGCTGACCGTCCCCCGGTACCCGATGAACGTGTACTACAACACGGGCACCAACTCCGAGATGGCCGACGAGTACAACTGGATCTACACCAGCCGGGCCCACGGCGGCAGCGGCATCTGCGAGGACAACCCCGGCACCTCCACCTGCCTGCCGGCCCCGCTGGACGCGAACACCGGCTACCTGGACTACATCGTCCCGGCCGAGGCCAGGACCGCCATGCGGCACGTCCTGAACAACGACCCGCGCCCGCACTACGTGCACCAGTCCAACCTCGCCGAGGACCGCACCCTCTACCCGGTGCTCAACCAGGTCCTCGACACCTACCGCACCCTCTACGCGCCCTCCGCGCCGATCGTGAACCAGAGCATGAAGGACACCGGCGTCGAGCTCCAGCGCCGCGCGGCCTGGAACGCGGCGGTCGCCGCCAACCAGGTCACCGCCTACCGCATCGGCAAGGTCGTCACCGTCAAGGCGCCCTCCGGAGTCGTGGCCCCGGTCACGGCGCCCACCGGCACCAAGAAGCAGCTCCTGCTGGGCACCGCGGACTTCGGCACCGCCTACGCCGGCTCCCGCTCCACTTGGACGGCTCCCGAGCTGCTCCAGAGCGCCGTCACGCTGAACACGCCCTGACGCTCCACCTGCCCTGACCGTCCGGGCACGCACGTAACAAGACAGCCACGCGTACCACCTAGCGCCGGCGCTCCGCGAACCACGGGCGCCGGCCCCTTTTCCGTCCTGGGGGGACACACCGCATGAGCCATGGGCGCCATGTCACCATGCTCACCGAAGGCACCTACCCGCACGTCCACGGGGGCGTCAGCACATGGTGCGACCAACTGGTCCGCGGCATGCCGGAGGTCGACTTCAACGTCATAGCCCTGACCGGCTCCGGACGTGAGCCGGTCACCTGGGAGCTGCCGCGCAACGTCTACCGCCACACCAGCGTCCCCCTCTGGGGCGCCCCGCCGGCCCGCAGACTGCGCTCCGGCCTGCGGGGCAAGACCAAACGCGGTTTCGCCGAAACCTACGAGACCTTCCTCCTCTCCCTGCTCGACCCCGCTCGCGGCGGATTCTCCGAATCGCTGCGCGAGCTGGCCCTGCTGGCCCGCTCCGGGCGGCTCGCCGCGGCCCTGCGCTCCGAATCGGTCCTGCGCCTGCTGATGACCGTCTGGACCCGCCCCGGCCTGGTCACCGCCGCCGCCGAGCCCACCATCCACGACGCGCTCACCGCCACCGACCTGCTGGAACACGCGCTGCGCCCGCTGTCCGTGCGGATCCCGCCCGACAGCGTCGCGCACGCCGTCAGCAGCGGACTGGCCACCCTCCCCGCGCTCGCCGCCAAGTACCTCGACCAGGTGCCCTTCCTCCTCACCGAGCACGGCATCTACCTCCGCGAGCGCTACCTCGGCTACCGCAGCGCCGAACAGCGCTGGCCCGTCAAGGCGCTCATGCTCGGCTTCTACCGCGAGCTCAACACCGAGGGCTACCGGCAGGCCGACCTGATCACCCCGTGCAACCAGTACAACCGCCGCTGGGAGGAGCGCGGGGGCGCCGACTCCGAGCGGATCCGCACCGTCTACAACGGCGTCGACCCGCACGCCTTCCCCGAGGCCGGTCCCGAACCCGAGGTCCCCACCCTCAGTTGGTGCGGCCGCATCGACCCCATCAAGGACCTCGAAACCCTGGTCCGCGCCTACGCGTTCATGCGCGAGGAGCTCCCCGCCCTGCGGCTGCGCCTCTTCGGCCCGGTCCCGGCGGGCTGCGAGGACTACAAGCTCAAGCTGGAGAAGCTCGCCGCCGAACTGGGCGTGAGCGACGGGATCACGTACGAGGGCCGCATCGACGACGTGGCCCGGGCCTACGGAGCCGGATCCATCGTGATGCTCTCCTCCATCAGCGAGGGCTTCCCCTTCTCCATCATCGAGGCCATGTCCTGCGGCCGCACCACCGTCTCCACCGACGTGGGCGGGGTCCGCGAAGCCGTCGGCGACACCGGGCTCGTCGTCCCGCCGCGCGAGCCCGAGACCATGGCCCGCGCCACCCTCGCCCTGCTCCGCGACGACGAACGCCGCGCGGAACTGGGCCGGATGTCCCGCAAGCGCGTGGTGGAGAAGTTCACGCTCCACCAGTCCGTGGACGGCTTCCGCCACATCTACCGCGAGCTCGCCGGCCAGCCCGTCCTGCCCGTCCACGTGGGCGACGAATGGACCCAGCGCCTCGCCGACCCCTGGTACAAGGAACTCGCCGCCGACGGGAGCCTGTGGTGAGCGGATCCCTCTGGCTCAAGCCGCCCGGCCCCGACGGGACCTGGGTGCCCGTCGGCCACGCCGCGGCCGCCGGGCGCGGTACGGCGCCCGCCGCCGACGCGGCCGACGCCCTGCCCGGCATCCCCCGGCCGCGCCGCGAAGGACCGGCCGCCGACCCGATGGACGAACTCGCCGAGCGCCTCGACGTGTTCATCGCCGCCGCCGTCCACCCCGACGAGATCGCCGCCGTCCTGGAATCCGACGGCATGACCGACGAGCACATCCGCCTCGCCTACGGGCGCCAGGACTCCTTCGGCCTCGCCGAGGAGCTCTACGCCCGGGTGCCGCGCTCCTTCCCGGAGCCCGACCGGGTCCCCGACCCCTGGAAGGTGCCCCTCAGCGCCTGCCTCCTGCGCGGGGTGATCTTCGCCCTGCCCGGGCTCGCCTACCTGCTGGGCGCGCCGCTGCTGGACGGCCCCAAGGACCGGCTGGGGCTGCCCGCCGGGACGCTCACCCTGCTCGCCGGGGCGCTCATCGGCTGGGTCTGGGACCAGACCCTGTCCCACCGGGCGTACTCCTGGCTCGGCCTCGGCGACCGGGCCGCCGCAGGGCGGACCCTGCTCGCTGGAGCCCCCGCGGGGGCCCTCCTGGGTACCGCCGCCGCGCTGGCGGTACCCGGCGGGCCCCCCTTCTCCTACGCCTTCGCCGCCGGTCAGGCCCTGTACGTCGGGGCCGCCACCGTGCTGCTCGTCCTCGGACGGGAGCGGCTGCTGCTGGCCGCGCTCGCACCGATGGCCGCCGGGGCTCTGCTCACGCTCCTCGTGGAACTGCCCGTCCCGGTCCGGGTGTTCCTGCTGACGGCCTCCCTCCTGGCCGCCTGCGCCCTGGCCGTACGGGAACTGCCGCTGGCCGACGGCGTACGGGCCCTCGTGCTCCGCGTCCGCGGCTGGACGGAGCGCCGGCCGGGCGAACGGGGTCCGGTGCGCTGGCAGATGCTGCGCGGCGCCGAGGAGGAGTACGGGCCGCGCGGACCCCGGCTCGGGGACTCCGTCCCGTACGGGGTGTTCGGCCTGGGCACCGGCCTGCTCGTGCTGTACGCCGCCCTGGGGGAGGTGCTCGCCGGCGGCCCCGCCGAGGCGGTCGCGGCCCCCTCGGCGGTGGCGCTCACCCTCAGCATGGGCCCCGCCGAATGGCTGCTCCACCGGTTCCGCAGCGGCAGCCTCGCCGGGCTGCGCGCGGCCCGCTCGCCCCGGCAGTTCTGGCTGCGGATGCTCTCCACCCTGGCCCGGTGCCTCGCCACCTACCTGGCGGTGCTGCTGGCCCTCGGCCTCACCGGAACCCTGCTCTGGCCCGGCGCGCCCGGCCTGACCGGGCTCCGCGTCGCCACCCTGCTGCTGCTCGGCGCCGTGATGTGGACCGGGCTGCTCCTGCAGTCCTTCGGGGCGGTCCGGCCCGCCGCGGTGGTCTGCGCCTCGGCCGCCGTCGCGCAGAGCCTGGCCCTGCTCCTGGGGCTGGGCCAGCCGCGCGCCGTACAACTGGCCGTCGCCGGAGCCGCGGCGCTCGCCCTGGGCACCCTGGTCTGCCTGCTCCTCGGCCGCGCCACGGCCCACCGCTGACTTCCGCCCCTCATCGCCGATGCACGTGAACCCGTACGAGAAGAAGGACCTCATGCTCCTGGTGCCCCTCTACGAGCACCCCGCCGACCGCCCCGAGTACTGGGAGCGGCTCATCCGCTCCGCGGGCCGGCTGCACTCCGTGGTGCTCAACCCCGCCAGCGGGCCGGGCGAAGCCCCCGACGAACGGTTCGCCGCCGTCGCGGAAAGGCTGCGCGGGGCCGGGGTGCCCGTCCTGGGGTACGCCGACACCGACTACGGGCGGCGCCCGCACGCCGCCGTGGTCCAGGACCTGCTGCGCCACCGCGACTGGTACGGCACCGACGGGACCTTCCTGGACCAGGCGGCGGCCGGCCCGGAGTTCCTGCCGCACTACCGGCGGCTCGGCGTCGCGGCGCGGGCCGCCGGGGCCCGTACCGTCGTCCTCAACCACGGAGTGCACCCGCACCCGGGCTACGCCGAACTCGCCGACCTGCTCGTCACCTTCGAGGGGCCCTGGGACGCCTACCGGGACGCGGCCGCCGTTCCCCCGTGGACCGCGGACCACCCCGCCCACCGGTTCTGCCACCTCGTCTACGCCGTCCCGCCGGGCGCCCCGGCCGCCGAACTCGCCGAGCGACTGGCGGCCCAGCGGGGGGCGGGGGTGCACTGCGCGGTCCCGGGGACCGGCGCGCACCCGTGGGGGACCCTGCCGTACGCCTTGGAGGCCGCCGGATGAGACGCCCGCCCACCCGCCCGGCGGGCCGCCGCCTGCTGCTGGTCCTCGTTCCCCTGCTGTTGCTCGCGGCCTGCACTTCCGGACCGGACGCGGACGAGGGCGAGGAAGCCCGGCCCGACGACCTCTCGCCCGCCCCGGCGCCGGGGGAGCGCTGGCAGCCGGCCCCCGGGGTCAGCTGGCAGTGGCAGATCACCGGGAAGCTCGACACCTCGGTGAAGGCGGCGGTCTACGACATCGACGGGTTCACCACCACCAAGGAGCAGGTCGCCGAGCTGAAGGCGGCCGGCCGGCGGACCATCTGCTACCTCTCCACCGGCGCTTGGGAGGACTTCCGGCCGGACGCCGGGGCCTTCCCGCCGTCGATGCGCGGAGAGGGCAACGGCTGGGAGGGCGAGCGCTGGCTCGACATCCGGCGGCTCGCGGAACTGGAACCGCTGATCGCCAAGCGGTTCGACATGTGCCGGGACAAGGGCTTCGACGCGGTGGAGCCGGACAACATGGACGCCTACCGCAACAGGTCGGGCTTCCCGCTCACCGCCGGCGACCAGCTGAACTACAACCGGCTGATCGTGCGCCTCGCGCACGACCGGGGGCTGTCGGTCGGTCTGAAGAACGACCTGGACCAGATCCCGGAGCTGGTGGGGGACTTCGACTTCGCGGTCAACGAGCAGTGCGCCCAGTACGACGAATGCGAACGGCTGACCCCGTTCATCGCGGCGGGCAAGGCGGTCTTCCACGTGGAGTACGAACTCCCGGCGAGCCGGTTCTGCGCGGCCTCGCGCGAGCTGAAGCTCAGCTCGCTGGAGAAGAAGTACGACCTCGGCGCCTGGCGGAAGGCCTGCTGAGCTCCGGCCGCCGGGGGCAGGGCCGGGCCGCTCAGCCCGCCGGGAGGATCGCGTGCACCCGGTAGCCGCCCCCGAAGCGGGGCCCCGCGAAGCAGGAGCCGCCCAGGGCCACGGCTCGCTCGCGCATGCCGAGCAGGCCGTGCCCGCCGCCGGGGTCGCGGGGCTCCGGCGAGGGATCCGGCGCGCAGCCGCCGTCGTCCAGCACGGTGACCTCCACCGAGCCGCCCACCCGCACCACGCTGACCTCGGCACCGGCCCCCGGACCCGCGTGCTTGCGGACGTTGGTCAGCGCCTCCTGGATCACCCGGTAGGCCGCCAGGTCCACGGCGGCGGGCAGGGGGACCGCGGCGGCCGGGCCCAGCTGGACCATCACCTTCACCGGGAGCCCGGCGTGCCGGAAGGTGTCCACCAGGTCGTCGAGGACGGCCAGGCCGGGCGCCGGTTCGGTCGGCGCCTCCGGGTCGCCGGACTGCCGCAGCAGTCCGACGGTCGCCCGCAGCTCGTTCAGGGCCGACCGGCTGGCGTCCCGTACGTGGGCCAGGGCCTCCTTGGCCTGGTCCGGACGCTTGTCCATGACGTGCGCGGCCACCCCCGCCTGCACGTTGACCAGGGCGATGTGATGGGCCACCACGTCGTGGAGGTCCCGGGCGATCCGCAACCGCTCCTCGGCGACCCGGCGCCGGGCTTCCTCCTCGCGGGTCCGCTCGGCGCGCTCGGCCCGCTCCTGGATGGCGTCGATGAACGCCCGCCGGCTGCGCACCGCGTCCCCGGCGGCCGCGGCCATGCCGGTCCAGGCGAAGATGCCGAGGTTCTCCTGCGCGTACCAGGGCAGGGGGCCGGCCAGCATGGCCACGCCCGTCAGCCCGGCCATGGTGAGCAGACCGAGCTTCCAGGTGGTGGGCCGGTCGGTGCGGGAGGCCACCGTGTACAGGGCGATCACCGTGCACATGGCGACGGGCGCCCGCGGCTCCCCGGTGGTCAGTTCCAGCAGCGAGAGCCCGATGGTCACGGCCAGCACCGAGCGCGGCCGCCGGCGCCGCAGCACCAGGGCGCCCGCGCCGAGCACCATGAGGACGAGCGAGAACGGCTCGGGGGTGCGGGTCCCGAAGGTCGGCCCGTGCTCCCCGTGCGGGTCGGCGAAGGATCCGACGACCATGGCGACGAGCGCCCCGAGCGCCAGTGCGGCGTCGGTGGCCAGCGGATGGTCCCGCATCCACTGCCGCGTGGGGGCGAGCGGCCCGAGGTGTGTCGTCACCCCGATACGGTACGGCCCCGCGCGCGTTCATCAGACCCGGGGCGGCGGGACGGGAGGCGTCCCGGGCGGGGCCGGGGGCGGAGCCGCGGCCGGGGGCCGCCCGAGCGGGGCGCGGGAACGCTCCGGTCCCCACTTGGCGCGGACCAGGCAGATCAGCATCACCGAGGCGATGGCGGCCAGGTGTTCCTTGCCCGCCAGGTTGTCCTTGAAGAGCAGCTCGCCGATCATCACCAGGATCACGACCGAGCCGGTCAGGTAGGCCCGGTAGCGCCAGCAGACGTAGACGGCGAGGCCGACCACCGCCGCCGAGGGCCCCGTGTCGTTGACGATCTTGTCCGACACGGGCAGGCCGAAGGGGTGGTCCGGACCGAGCGAGAGCCCGATCCGCGCGTACGTGGTCCCGGCCAGGGTGGCCACGTAGCCGATGACCAGCGTGCGCCACCAGCCGATGCAGATCTCCGAGATCCCGAAGACGAGCAGGATCTGCGCGAGCGCACCCCACACCGGCAGGTCCAGCGCCGGGACGAACAGCGACAGCGGGGTCCGCAGCAGGGCCAGCCAGAGCGGGTCGACGGCTTTGACCGACCCGAGGTCCTGCACCGGCTGGAAGCCCCATGACGTCTGCTGCACGATCTGGAAGACGGCGGTCAGGCAGACCGCGCCGAGGGTCATCGGGATCGCCCGCCACGTGTCGCGGACGAGCGCATCCCGGACCGTCCGGTACAGGGGCCCCCACTCGCGGCGGGCGAACCGCCGCAGTGAGGCAGTGGTCAACGCTTGCTCTCCAGATGTCTGCGGTGCATCCACTTCGGCAGCCCGGGTGCTTCCAGGAAGCCCTCGGCCCGGCCCGCGGCGATCCCGATCCGCAGCAGGTCCGAACTCTTCTCGAAGAGCATGAACCGCGGTTCCCAGATCGGCCGGTATTTGGCGTTGGCCCGGTAGAGGGACTCGATCTGCCACCAGCGCGAGAAGAAGCTCAGCAGCGAACGCCACAGGCGCAGCACCGGACCGGCGCCGAGCTTCGACCCGCGCTCGAAGACGGACCGGAACATCGCGAAGTTCAGCGAGACCTGTGCGACCCCGATCTCCTTTGACCGCTCCAGGAGTTCGATGACCATGAACTCCATCAGACCGTTCTCGGAATCCCGGTCACGGCGCATCAGGTCCAGCGACAGACCCTTGGGTCCCCAGGGGACGAAGGACAGCACGGCGCGCAGCTCGCCCTCGCCGTCGAAGCACTCCAGCATCACGCACTGGCCGTCGTCGGGATCGCCCAGCCGGCCCAGTGCCATGGAGAAGCCGCGCTCGGTCGCGCCGTCGCGCCAGTCGTCGGCGCGCAGCAGGAGCACGTCCATCTCCTCGGCCGGGATGTCGGCGTGGCGGCGGATGCGGACGGTGTACCCGGCGCGCTTGACGCGGTTGTACGCCTGGCGGACGGTGCGCATGGCGCGGCCCTCCAGGGTGAACTCGTCGGTCTCGACGATGGCCTCGTCGCCCAGCTCCAGCGCGTCCAGTCCGTGCCGGGCGTAGATCTGCCCGGCCTCCTCGCTCGCGCCCATCACGGCGGGCACCCAGCCGTGCTCGCGGGCCTCGGCCAGCCAGGGCTCGATGGCGCCGGGCCAGGCTTCGGGGTCGCCGATCGGGTCGCCGGAGGCCAGGGAGACCCCGCCGACGACGCGGTAGGTGACCGCGGCCTTGCCGGTGGGGGACCAGATGACGGACTTCTCGCGGCGCAGCGCGAAGTAGCCCAGCGAGTCGCGGTCGCCGTGCCGGGCGAGCAGCAGGCGCAGCTTCTCCTCGTCCTCCTCGCCGAGCGGGTCCACGGCGCGGCGCGAGCGGAAGGCCGCGAACAGGACGGCGAGCAGCAGCAGCGTGGACATGACGTTGATCGTCACGTCCACCCAGCCCGGGGTGGTGATCGCGTTGTACGCCTTGTCGTCCGGTGCCAGGGTGACCAGCCGCATCACGCCGTACCGCCAGCGGGCCAGGAACGTGGCGTCCGCGGCGTCCGGGTCGGTGTTGGTCGCGCCGACGAGCAGGGCGGCGACCAGCGAGGTCACCAGCAGGCCGACGGAGGCGACCAGGCTGGCCAGCAGCGGGTTGGAGCGGTCGCCCTTGGCGTAGAACTCCCGGCGGCCCAGCAGCAGGGCGCCGACGAAGAGCGCGGTCAGCCCGAAGGCCACCCAGTTCTGCGGGTGGACGCGGAACTCCGGGTAGCAGAACTCGTACGAGCCTCCCGAGCACGGGGTGAAGGAGGCGACGGCGGCCATCGCGAAGGCCGCCAGCAGCAGCCCGCTGAGCACGAGGTTCAGGATCCAGGCCGCGCGCTTGCGGCGGCCCATGGTGACGGTGAGCAGCAGCGAGAACGCCGCGGAGGCGAAGCCCGCCGTGAGCAGGTACGGGGTGTAGAAATCGGCGGTGCTGTGCCGGCGCAGGTCCTGGCCGAGCGAGAACCACACCGCGCTGAGCAGGTTGACGAAGGTGACGGCGCGCAAGTACCACACCGCGAAGGTGGCGCTGCGCCGGGAGCGGACGCTTCCGCGGCCGTTCTCCCGGCCGGGCGATGCGGCTCCCTGGCCGTTTCCCTGGACGTTCGCCGGGGTGTTGGCCTGGGCGTTCCCCCGCCCGCCCCCCGGATTGTTTCTGCCGTTCGGGTCCCCACCGGTTCCTCGGTCGGTCTTCCGATCGGTCTCTGCGCTGGTCAAACGGACCTCTCCCATAAAAAGCGATGATATGGGGCATCGCGGTCCGTGCTGGGGTCCCTGAGGGCCGCGGCCTGGTCAGGACCGCGGGCCCCGGTGACTCATTCGGTGGGTTCTACCGCCCGCTCGGGAAGTTCCGCCGCGAGTGCGGCGGCCGCCTGGACGAGGGGAAGAGCCAGCAGCGCCCCGGTTCCTTCTCCCACAGTGACGCCGTGGTCGAGCACGGGGTTGAGTGCCATCCGGTCCAGTGCCTTCGCCTGGCCGGGCTCCCCGCTGGCCTGTCCGGCCAGCCACCAGTCCGGGGCCCGGAAAGCGGCCCGCTGGGCCACCAGCCCGCAGGCCGCCGAGACGACCCCGTCGAGGATCACGGGGGTGCGGCGCACCGCGCACTGGAGCAGGAAGCCGGTGATCGCCGCGACATCGGCGCCGCCGACGGTGGCGAGCAGCGCGACTTGATCCCCGAGGACGGGCCGGGCGCGTCGCAGCGCGTCGCGGATCGCCGCGCACTTGCGCATCCAGGTCAGGTCGTCGATCGGCATGCCGCCGCGGCCGGTGACCACGGAGGCGTCGGTGCCGCACAGGGCGGCGACGAGGGTCGCGGCGACGGTGGTCCCGCCGACGCTCAGGTCGCCGAGGACGACCAGGTCGGTCCCGGAGTCGGCTTCCTCGTCGGCGATCTGGATGCCGAGGAGCAGTGCGGCCTCGGCCTCCTCGGTCGTCAGCGCGTCCTCCACGTCGATCCGGCCGCTGCCGCGCCGGACGCGGTGCTTGGTGATCTCCTGGGGCAGCAGGTCGAGATGACAGTCCAGGCCGGCATCGACGATCCGTACGGAGGCGCCGAGCCGCCCGGCCAGGATCGACACCGGGCTCCGGCCGTCCAGGACGGCCCGTACCAGCTCGTGGGCGCTGCCGGCGGGACGTACGGAGACCCCCTCGGAGGCCACCCCGTGGTCGGCGGCGAACAGCACGACGCGCGGCCGCTCGATCGGCTTGACCGGCACCCGCCCCTGGGCGGCGGCGAGCCACTCGGCGAGTTCGTCGAGCCGCCCCAGCGACCCGACCGGCACGGCCAGCCGTTCACGGCGTTCCTCGGCGTCACGCCGGACGCCCCCGTCGGGGCGCTCGATCAGATCGGAGAAGTCGTCGAGATTCAGCGTGGTCATTTGCCAGAGGGTACAGCGGCCCTCCGCGGTGCCCGAACGGTCCGAGCGCCGCGTTCCGTTGCCGGTGCCCGCGGCTACTGCTTCAGGACCAGGGCCTGCCCCGCCACCACGAGGAGGACGTGCTCGCACTCCCCGGCGACCCCCGCGTTCAGCCGCCCCAGCTCGTCGCGGAACCGGCGCCCCGACGCCGTCGCGGGGACCACGCCCGAACCGACCTCGTTGCTGACCAGCACCACCGGCCTGCGGGTCGCACGGACGGCGGCCACGAGCGATGCGGTCCGTTCCCGCAGCTCCGCGGCGCCCTTGTCCGCCCACACCGCGTCGTCCCAGGCGCCGGCCCGGTCCATGGCGTCCGTGAGCCACAGCGCCAGGCAGTCGATGAGCAGCGCCGGCCCCTCCTGCGCCAGCAGCGGCACCAGATCGCAGGTCTCCACCGTCCGCCAGGACGCGGCCCTGCGCTCGCGGTGGAGCCCGACCCGCGCCGCCCATTCCGCGTCGCCCTCGCGCGTACCGCCCGTGGCCACGTAGACGACCTCCGGGTAGCCGGTCAGTCGGCGCTCGGCCTCGTACGACTTGCCGGACCGGGCTCCGCCCAGGACCAGGGTCCGCCGCGGCACCTCGGGCGCCGGGCGGTACTCCCCGGCCGCCACCGTGGTCCCGTCCGCCACCGTCCGCGCGCCCGCGGCGGCGCACCGGCGCTCCAGTTCCGCGCCCGGCGGGGTGTCGTGGTCCAGGTGGACGGCGATCACGTCCGTCGCCGGGCCCACCGCCCCGCTGGCCCGCAGGCGCGCCAGCGCCTCCGGCCGGCCGAGCACGTCCGCGAGGACCACGTCGTACGGGCGCCGCCCGCTGGTGCCCGAGGTCCCGGCCGGGGCGCCGCCCGGCGGCAGGTACAGCATCCGGGCACCGTCCGGCCCGGTCACCTCGTACCCGGTGCCCGGCGCGTCCATCGGCACGGCCCGCACCCGGTGCCCGGAGATCACCGCGAGCTCCCGTCCGTCCGGCACCCGCCCGGCCGCCGGCAGCCCCGGCGGCAGCTCGACGGCGGGGCCGTCGTGCGGGTGGGTCAACAGGACCTGCCGTACGGCGGCCAGCGAATGCCCCGCCCGGGCGCCCGCGAGCACCGCCCCGGGGGTCAGGTCCAGCAGCAGCGCCCCGTCCACGAGCACGGAGGTGGCGGCGCGCGCCCGGGGCCCCACGGAGAGCGCGCACGCGGCGCAGGGACAGCCGGGGCGGGGCAGTCCTTCGGGTGTGCCGGTGCCGAGCAGAGTGAGTTCCACAGGATGATCCTCCCGCGTCGCCGGGACTGCTGCGCGCCCGGTTAGTCTGCGGGCACACTCAAGGCGAGAAGCGTGTGAGAAGCGGACGAGCAACGGAGGCGGACATGGCGTGGACGTGGCGGTTCGAGACGGCCGACGGCAGTGAGACGAGCCCGTCGGTGGTGCCGGAGGAGTTCACCACGCAGGGGGACGCCGAATCCTGGATCGGCGAGTACTGGAAGGACCTGCTGGAGGGCGGTACCGAACAGGTGAAGCTGTCCGACGACAACGGGGTCCAGCTCTACACGATGAGCCTGCGCGAGGCCGCGGAACTCTGACCGGCATCGCCCGCCGACCTGCCGCGGCAGGGTACGCGAGAGCCCGGACCCCCTCAGGGGGTCCGGGCTCTGCCGTGCAAAGGGGGGCGGGCGCTCAGCCCCGTACGCCGCACAGGTGCAGCAGCGCGGCGACCCCGCGGTAGGGGTCGGTCCGCCCGGCGCGGTCCTCGGCGGCGAGCAGCCGCTCCAGTTCCGCGTCGGCGGGGAGCTTGTCCGCGGCCTCGGTGCCGTCGGTGAAGACGCGCACCCCGTACCAGGTCTGCAGCGGGGCGCCGATCCCCGACAGGGTCGCGGTCAGCGTGGTCAGCCGGTCGGCGCGCACGTCCAGGCCCAGCCGGTTCGTGTAGTCGACGCCGTCGAAGGCCGCCAGTGCGCCCGTCCAGTCACCGTGCAGGCCCGGCCGCATGGCGAGGGCGTCGCCGTTGCGCACCAGCAGGGACAGCAGCCCGCCGGGGGCCAGCATCCGGGCGAGCCCGGCGAGCATGGCGTCCGGCTCGGGCACGTACATGAGGACGCCGTGGCAGAGCACGACGTCGAAGCTGCCCGGCAGGAAGTGCGCGCCGGTCTCCCGGCCGTCGCCCTCCATGAGGCGGACGCGGTCCCGGATCCCGGGGGGCTCGGCGGCCAGCACCTCACGGGCGACGGCCAGCATGGCCGGATCCTGCTCCAGCCCGGTCACTATGTGCCCGGCGCGGGCCAGGCGCAGCGCCTGGGTGCCCTGGCCCATGCCGACGTCGAGGACGCGCAGCCGCTGCCCCACGGGGAAGCGGTGCGCGATCTGCTCGTCGACCTGACGGCCGACGAGCTCTTGGCGCACCGCGTTGCGCAGCCCGCCCAGGCCTTCCAGCCAAAGCCGGGCCCCGTCCGCGAAGCCACCCCCGCCGAACGCTCCGGGCGTCCCTGGGCTCAGGGCCGTTCCCCGCGCTTGACCTGCGGCTTCGGCAGACGCAGCCGGCGCATCTGGAGGGTGCGCATCAGGCCGTACGCGACGGCGCCGCGCTTGGGCTCGTCCGGGAAGCGCTGGTTCAGGGCCTTGCGCAGGCGGATGAACATGCCGACGGAGTCGACGATGATCAGCGCGATCACGCCGAGCCACAGCAGGAGCGCGATGTTCTGGATGGACGGCACCCGCACCATGCTCAGCACCAGGATGATCACGGCCAGCGGCAGGAACATCTCGGCGACGGAGAAGCGGGAGTCCACGAAGTCGCGGACGTACCGGCGCACGGGACCCTTGTCGCGGTTGGGCAGATAACGCTCGTCGCCATTGGCGAGGGCCTCGCGCTGCTTGGTCATCTCGACCCGGCGGCGCTCACGAGCTCGCTTGGCATCCTCCTTGCGGTTGCCGGTCGAGGCCACCACGGCCTTGCGCTGCGACTGGGCCACAGCACGCTTCGGCGTCGGGCGGCCCTTCGGGGCCTGAGGGTCACGGGACTGCGAGAGGTCGGCGCTCACCTTGTCGGTGGCGGCGTCCTTCTCTTCCTTGGAGGATCGGCTACCAAACACAAAACCCAAGGGTACGTGGTTGTGGCCACGGGCCCCATCCCGGCGGGGAACGATCCGGCAACGGCGGGCGTCCTACCTGAGGGAAGCACCTACTCCTTACGCCTGACACGGCGGACGAGCAGTCGTCCTGGAGGAGGAGCGCATCCCCGCTCGAACAGTGCGGTAATAGAGGCAGGGCCCGTACTGTGGGTCTTGTTGGTGACCTGGAGCACAGTCCGTCTAGAAGGGGGCGCGCGAAGCCCATGAGCGGTGTCATGAAGCGTATGGGGATGATCTTCCGCGCGAAGGCGAACAAGGCCCTGGACCGGGCCGAGGACCCGCGCGAGACCCTCGACTACTCGTACCAGAAGCAGCTCGAGCTGCTTCAGAAGGTGCGCCGCGGCGTTGCCGACGTGGCGACCTCCCGCAAGCGGCTGGAGCTGCAGCTCAACCAGCTCCAGGGCCAGTCCAGCAAGCTGGAGGACCAGGGCCGCAAGGCGCTGGCCCTGGGCCGCGAGGACCTGGCCCGTGAGGCCCTGTCCCGCCGCGCATCGCTGCAGCAGCAGGTCAGCGACCTGGAGGTGCAGCACCAGACCCTGCAGGGCGAGGAGGAGAAGCTGACCCTCGCCGCGCAGCGGCTCCAGGCCAAGGTGGACGCCTTCCGTACGAAGAAGGAGACCATCAAGGCCACGTACACGGCCGCCCAGGCGCAGACGCGGATCGCCGAGTCCTTCTCCGGCATCTCCGAGGAGATGAGCGACGTCGGCCTCGCCATCCAGCGTGCCGAGGACAAGACGGCGCAGCTCCAGGCCCGCGCCGGCGCGATCGACGAGCTGCTCGCCTCCGGCGCGCTCGACGACCGGAGCGGCCTCGGCTCCAAGGACGACATTCAGGCCGAGCTCGACCGCCTCTCCGGCGGGACGGACGTGGAGCTGGAGCTCCAGCGCATGAAGGCCGAGCTGGCGGGCGGCCCCTCCGCCCAGCAGTCGGCCATCGAGGGCGGCGCCCCGGGCGCCGGCCAGCAGTCGCAGACCCAGCACCGGTTCGACAAGCAGTAGGACGGGGCCCGTCATGATTGTCCGCATCATGGGGGAAGGTCAGGTGGAGCTGGCGGACAGCCACTTCACCGAGCTCAACAAGTTGGACGACGAACTGCTCGCGGAGATGGAGAGCGGCGACGAGGAGGGCTTCCGGCGCACGCTGGGCGAGCTGCTCGAAGCCGTACGGCGGCTCGGCGAGCCGCTGCCCGACGAGGCGCTGGAGCCGTCCGAGTTGATCCTGCCCGGCCCCGATGCCTCACTGGACGAGGTGCGGGAGATGCTCAGCGACGACGGGCTGATCCCGGGCTGAGACGTGAAGGAAGGGCCCACCCCCATCGGGGTGGGCCCTTCCTTCGTTCCGGCCGCGTCAGTGCTTCTCGCTCTTGGAGACCCTCCGCTCCGGGTCCGGGGTCCCGCCGATGAAGTTCTCGAAGCGGCGCCGCGGCGAGGCCCACCGCCGGTCGTGGTGGAAGGCGCGCAGCTGGGCCTTGGCACGGGCCTTCGGCCGGTTCGCGTAGAACTTCTTCGCATACGGGGAACCGGGCCGGGCGAGGCGGATCGACCCGATCAGCGCGACGAAGGGGATGACCGTGCCGAAGAACGCGGTGCGCGGTTTGCCCTTCCACAGGGCGATCAGGGCGAGGAAGAAATTGGTCGCCGTGTTCATGGCGACCAGGCCGCGGTTGTGCCGCTCGTCGTCGGTGAGGTCGTTGACCCCGAACGGCAGGAAGCCGCCCAGCACCAGCGCCACGATCGCCGCCGTCAGGACCACGATCTCCACGCTCTTGCGGCCCTGCTCGCTCCAGTAGACGTCGTCCAGGTGCAGGATCAGCGCGAACTCGTCCAGCACCAGGCCCGCGCCCAGCCCGAAGATCACGGCAGACAGGCCCGCCCCGAAGCTGTGCCGGGCGCTCCCGATCGCCCCGAAGCCGCCGATGATCACGAGGATCACCCCCGGGACCACGTGGTGGATGTGCATCCCGCCCGGGGTGACGTTCTTGAAGGGCCCCCGCCCCGCCCGGATCATCCGGGTGATCACGCGGGTGACCAGGAAGGACAGGACGAAGGAGACCAGCGCGAGGAGCAGTGGGAGCTTCCCCGGCTCCACGATGTTGCGATACCACCAGTGACCCATGCCACCACCTCCCGATTTGGGGTGTATTGGGTAACTTACCGGTCCGGTCGAGCAGGTAGCGTTCGCGCCGATGACAGATTCGTACGACGGCCCGTCCCCGACGCCACCCCCGGAGCGCGCCTCGCTGCTCGACGGGGTCCGCTTCGCCTTCGGCACGCTCACCGTGCTGCCCACCCGCATCACCCGCTGGGACCGTCCCGCCGCCCGCACCGGCATGGCCTGCGCCCCGCTCGCCGGGCTCGTCGTGGGGCTCCTCGCGGCCGCGCCCGGCGTGCTCCTCCTGGTCTGCGGCGGCGGGCCGCTGCTCGCCGCGGCCGTCACCGTCGCCGTGCCGGCGGCCCTGACCCGCGCCCTGCACCTGGACGGCCTCGCCGACACGGTGGACGGACTGGGCAGCGCCAAGCCGGCGGACGCCGCGCTGCGCATCATGAAGCAGTCCGACATCGGCCCCTTCGGCGTGGTGGCGCTGGTGTTCGTGCTGCTGGTCCAGGTCGCGGCCCTGGCGAACGTGTACGCCGACAGCTGGATCCGGGGCGCCCTGGCCGCCGTGCTCGCCGCCGTCACCGCCCGGCTCGCCATGACCCTGGCCTCCCGCGACGGGGTCCCCGCAGCCCGGCCCGAGGGACTGGGCGCGGCCGTCGCCGGAGTCGTCCCGCGCGAGGCGGCCGTCGCCGTCGCCGGGCTCGTGGTGGTCCTGGCCGCCGCCGCCGCGCTGCCGCTGGGCCTGCCTGCCGCCGCGCAGCACGCGGTGGCGGTCCTGGCCGCCCTGCTGGCGGCCGAGGCCCTGCTCCGCCGCTGCGTGCGCCGCTTCGACGGGGTCACCGGTGACGTGTTCGGAGCCCTGGCCGAGGTCTCGGCGACGACGGCCCTGGTGGTACTGGCCCTGGGCTAGGGCCTGTCGTCAAGCTCCCTGTCTTGGGCCGTCCCTTCCGGATCTTGCCGGGCCCCCGCCGCGCGGGGCGACGTAGGGTCAGGGCGTGGAAAAGACCCCGAACCAGGACCCGACGCCCATCCGGGTGCTCCTCGCCGACGACCAGGCCCTGCTGCGCAGCGCGTTCAAGGTGCTCGTCGACTCCGAGGCCGACATGTGCGTCGTCGGGGAGGCCTCCGACGGGGCGCAGGCCTTCGAGATGGCGCGCACGGTCCGGCCCGACGTCGTGCTCATGGACATCCGGATGCCCGGCACCGACGGCCTCGCCGCCACCCGGCTGATCAGCGCCGACCCCGAACTGACAGGCGTGCGCGTGGTGATGCTGACGACCTTCGAGGTGGACGAGTACGTGGCGGCGGCCCTGCGGGCGGGCGCCTCCGGGTTCCTCGGCAAGGGCGCCGAGCCCGAGGAACTGCTCAACGCCATCCGCGTCGCGGCCGCCGGCGACGCGCTGCTCTCCCCGGCCGCCACCAAGGGGCTCATCGCCACCTTCCTCGCGCAGGGCGGCGGCGCCGGGGACACCCCCGCCGGGGGCGCCGCCCACGTACAGCGCCTGGCCGCGCTGACCGGACGCGAGCGCGAGGTCCTCGTCCTCGTGGCCGCGGGCCTGTCCAACGACGAGATCGCCCGCCGGCTGGAAGTCAGCCCGCTCACCGTCAAGACCCACGTGAACCGGGCCATGTCCAAGCTCGGTGCCCGCGACAGGGCGCAATTGGTGGTCATCGCGTACGAATCGGGACTGGTCCGGCCCAGGGCCGAGTAGATCGGAGGCGTCCGGAGCGGTCCGGAGTAGTCCCGCCTACTGCGGACGCGGTATGCCCCGGATAAGGACGAGACCTGGGGGCGACGTCGGCGTGCCCGTGTGCACGAGAGGCTGAAGGGCCCCGCGCGTGCCCGAAGGCACGGCTGCCCGTCATGCCTCGAAGACGTCACCGCGTCCCTGCAGAGAGATCCCCATAGCCATGTTCCGGCTGTCCCGCTTCAGCCTCGCCCAAAGGGCGCTGATCGGCCTCGTGTCGCTCGTCGCGCTCCTCTTCGGCGCCATTGCCATCCCACAGCTCAAGCAGCAGCTGCTGCCCTCCATCGACCTGCCGATGGTGTCCGTGCTCGCGCCGTACCAGGGCGCCTCGCCCGACGTGGTGGAGAAGCAGGTCGTCGAACCGATCGAAGCCATGCTCAAGGGCGTCGACGGCATCACCGGCATCACGTCCACCGCCAGCGAGGGCAACGCCCTGATCATGGCGACCTTCGACTACGGCGACGACGGCACCAAGCAGCTCGTCGCCGACGTCCAGCAGGCCGTCAACCGGGCCCGCGTACGGCTGCCCGCCGAGGTGGACCCGCAGGTGATCGCCGGTTCCACCGACGACATGCCGACCGTGGTCCTCGCCGTCACCTCCGACAAGGACCAGCAGGCGCTGGCCGACCAGCTGAACAAGTCCGTGGTCCCCGCTCTGGAGGACATCGCGGGCGTCGGCCAGGTCACCGTCGACGGGGTCCGGGACCTCCAGGTCACCGTCACCCCCGACGACGCCAAGCTCGCCGCCGCCGGCCTCGACGGCGCGGCCCTGGCCCAGGGCCTCCAGGCGGGCGGCGCCACCGTCCCCGCAGGCTCCTTCGACGAGGCGGGCAAGAACCGCACCGTGCGCGTCGGTTCGGGCTACACCTCGCTCGCCCAGCTGGAGGACCTGCGCCTCACCGCCGGACCGGGCAAGCCCGCCGTCCGCCTCGGCGACTTGGCGAGCGTGAAGCAGGAGCCGGCCAAGGCCGACTCCCTCACCCGCACCAACGGCAAGCCCAGCCTCGCCCTCGTCCTCACCATGGACAAGGACGGCAGCGCCGTCGCCATCTCGGACGCGGTCAAGGACAAAATGCCCGAGCTCCGCTCCACCCTCGGCTCCGGCGCCGACCTGACCGTGGTCAGCGACCAGGGCCCGGCCGTCGCCAAGTCCATCTCGGGCCTGACCACCGAGGGCCTGCTCGGCCTGGCCTTCGCGGTCATCGTGATCCTGGTCTTCCTCGGCTCGCTGCGCTCGACGCTGGTCACCGCGGTCTCCATCCCGCTGTCCGTCGTCCTCGCGCTGATCGTGCTGTGGACCCGCGACCTCTCCCTCAACATGCTGACGCTGGGCGCGCTCACCATCGCCATCGGCCGGGTCGTCGACGACTCGATCGTGGTCCTGGAGAACATCAAGCGCCACCTCGGCTACGGCGAGGAGCGCCGGAGCGCGATCATCACCGCGGTCAAGGAGGTGGCCGGCGCGGTCACCTCCTCCACGCTCACCACCGTCGCCGTCTTCCTGCCGATCGCTTTCGTCGGCGGCATGGTCGGCCAGTTCTTCGGCCCGTTCTCCATCACCGTCACCGCGGCCCTGCTGGCCTCGCTGCTCGTCTCCCTGACGGTCGTGCCGGTGCTCTCGTACTGGTTCCTGCGCGCGCCGAAGGGCGTCAGCGAAGGGGACGCCGCGAGCATCGAGAAGGCCCGCCGCGAAGCCGAGGAGAAGGAGTCCCGCAGCAAGCTCCAGCAGTTCTACGTACGGGCGCTGGGCCTGGTCACCCGCCGCCGGATCTCCACCCTGGTGGTCGCCGTCGTGGTGTTCGTCGCGACGCTGGGCATGACCCCGCTGCTCAAGACGAACTTCTTCGACCAGGGCGAGCAGGAAGTCCTGAGCATCAAGCAGCAGTTGCCGCCCGGCACCTCGCTGGCCGCCGCCGACGAGGCGAGCCGCAAGGTCGAGAAGGTCTTGGACGGGACGGACGGGGTCAAGGACTACCAGGTCACCGTCGGTTCCTCCGGCTTCATGGCCGCCTTCGGCGGCGGTACGGGCTCCAACCAGGCCTCGTACCAGGTCACGCTGGAGGACTCGGGGAAGACCGAGTCCGCCAAGAAGCACATCGAGACGGCCCTCAAGGGGCTCGACGGCGTGGGCGAGACCACCATCGCGGCCGGCGACGGCTTCGGCAGCCAGAACCTCAGCGTCGTCGTCAAGGCGGGCGACGGGGCCGTCCTGGCCCAGGCCGCCGAGCAGGTCCGCGCCGAGGTGGCGAAGATCGAGGACGTCACCGACGTCCAGAGCGACCTGTCCCAGTCCGTACCCCGGATCTCGGTCACCGCCACCCCCAAGGCGGCGGAATTCGGCCTGAACCAGGCGGCGCTCGGCGCCATCGTCGGCCAGGCCGTACGCGGCAACCCGGCGGGCAAGGCCGTACTGGACGACACCGAGCGGGACATCGTCATCAAGTCCGCGCAGCCGGCCACCACCCTGGCCCAGCTGCAGGCGCTGCCCGTCGGCCCGGTCAGGCTCGGCGACATCGCCGAGGTCAAGGAGGTCCCCGGCCCCGTCGCGATGACCCGGATCGACGGCGCCCGCGCCGCGACCATCAGCGCGAAGCCGGTCGGCGACAACACCGGCGCCGTCAGCTCCACCCTGCAGTCGAAGATCAAGGCCCTGGACCTGCCCGAGGGCGCCACGGCCACCATCGGCGGCGTCGGACAGGACCAGAGCGAGGCCTTCGGCCAGCTGGGCCTGGCCATGCTCGCGGCCATCGCGATCGTGTTCATGCTGCTCGTCGCGACGTTCCGCTCGCTCGTCCAGCCGCTGATCCTGCTGGTCTCCATCCCGTTCGCCGCTACCGGCGCGCTCGGACTGCTCCTGGTCACCGGCACCCCGCTCGGCGTCCCGGCGCTGATCGGCATGCTGATGCTCATCGGCATCGTCGTGACCAACGCGATCGTCCTGATCGACCTGGTCAACCAGTACCGGGCCCAGGGCTACGGCGTGATCGAGGCGGTCGTCGAGGGCGGCCGCCACCGTCTGCGCCCGATCCTGATGACGGCACTGGCGACGATCTTCGCTCTGCTCCCGATGGCGCTGGGCGTCACCGGGGAGGGCGGCTTCATCTCGCAGCCGCTCGCGGTGGTCGTCATCGGCGGCCTCATCAGCTCCACCCTGCTGACCCTGCTCCTGGTGCCGACCCTCTACACGATGCTGGAGCTCCGCAAGGAGCGCCGCAGCGCGAAGAAGAGGGCCCGCCTGACCGTGGTCCCGGCCCCGGCCGCTCCGGCGGAGGACGAGAGCCCGGTCAAGGTCTGAGGACCGAGGTCCGTACGGACGCACACGCCGAAGGGCCGCCCCTCACAGGAGGGGCGGCCCTTCGGTCGTCGTGCTGCCGGACCGGGCTACGGAAGCGCGAGCATCCGCTCCAGGGCGAGCTTGGCGAAGCTCTCGGTCTCCTTGTCGACCTGGATCTGGTTGACGAGGTTGCCCTCGGCCAGGGACTCCAGGGTCCACACCAGGTGGGGGAGGTCGATGCGGTTCATCGTCGAGCAGAAGCAGACCGTCTTGTCGAGGAAGACGACCTCCTTGTCCTCCGCGGCGAATCGGTTCGCCAGACGCTGGACGAGGTTCAGCTCGGTACCGATGGCCCACTTGGAGCCGGCCGGGGCCGCCTCCAGCGCCTTGATGATGTATTCGGTGGAGCCGACGTAGTCCGCGGCCGCCACGACCTCGTGCTTGCACTCCGGGTGGACCAGGACGTTCACGCCGGGGATGCGGGCGCGCACGTCGTTGACCGAGTCGACCGAGAAGCGGCCGTGCACCGAGCAGTGACCGCGCCACAGGATCATCTTGGCGTTGCGCAGCTGCTCGACGGTCAGGCCGCCGTTCGGCTTGTGCGGGTTGTACAGCACGCAGTCGTCGAGGGACATGCCCATGTCGCGGACGGCGGTGTTGCGGCCCAGGTGCTGGTCCGGGAGGAACAGGATCTTCTCGCCCTGCTCGAACGCCCACTCCAGGGCCTTCTTGGCGTTGGACGAGGTGCAGATCGTGCCGCCGTGCTTGCCGGTGAAGGCCTTGATGTCGGCCGAGGAGTTCATGTACGAGACGGGGACCGTGACTCCGGCGATGCCGGCCTCGGTCAGCACGTCCCAGCACTCCGCGACCTGCTCGGCGGTGGCCATGTCGGCCATCGAGCAACCCGCGGCCAGGTCCGGCAGGACCACCTTCTGGTCGTCCGAGGTGAGGATGTCCGCGGACTCGGCCATGAAGTGGACGCCGCAGAAGACGATGTACTCGGCCTCCGGCTTGGCGGCCGCGTCCTTGGCGAGCTTGAAGGAGTCACCGGTGACGTCGGCGAACTCGATGACCTCGTCACGCTGGTAGTGGTGGCCGAGGATGAAGACCTTGTCCCCGAGCCTCTCCTTGGCGGCGCGGGCGCGCGCCACGAGGTCCGGGTCCGACGGCGAGGGCAGGTCGCCGGGGCACTCCACCCCGCGCTCGCTCTTGGGGTCGGCTTCGCGGCCGAGCAGCAGCAAGGCAAGGGGCGTCGGCTGGACGTCCAAGGGCTGGTTGTCCAAAGGCTGGGCGGTGGTCACGACACGCACCCTTTCTGTTCTTCGACAAGGGACTTCTGAAGCCACTCTGAAGCCTTCGCTTCGACTTCTCGTCTATTTGACGCTATCTATCATAACTGCTTCACGTCACTTTGACGATGCCGATAGTGTCGATGTGACGAATTCGCCCGCCGGTCGCGGCTGCCTCGCGGGACCCCCCACCGCGCGGCGGTGTGCGAGCATGGAATTTCTGAAACACGCGTCGGGTCCCGGAATGAATCCGCGGTCCCGCTCGTTGCCACCGACGGCAAGAGTCCGACGTTTCCCCGCTCCCGGCGGGGAGCCGCCCACTTCGGGAGTGAATGCAGATGTCCGTACAGGACGAAAAGACCACCGTGAGCGACGGCATCCTCCTGTCCGACGCCGCCGCCGAAAAGGTCAGGACCCTCCTGGAGCAGGAAGGCCGCGATGACCTGGCGCTGCGCGTCGCCGTCCAGCCCGGCGGCTGCTCCGGCCTGCGCTACCAGCTCTTCTTCGACGAGCGCTCCCTCGACGGCGACGTCGTGAAGGACTTCGACGGTGTGAAGGTCGTCACCGACCGGATGAGCTCCCCGTACCTGCACGGCGCGTCGATCGACTTCGTCGACACCATCGAGAAGCAGGGCTTCACGATCGACAACCCGAACGCCACGGGCTCCTGCGCCTGCGGCGACTCCTTCAACTAAGCCCTGAAGGGCCTGGCGGCCCGACTGGGCTCGTAGGGCACACGAGAGGGGCCCCGCCCCCGCCGGCCGCGGGGCGGGCCCCCGGCCCCCGCCCCGCGCCGACAAGCAGGGG
>NZ_JBHVYI010000057.1:0-57954 GCF_042880975.1 Streptomyces sp. NPDC058289 | reverse complement strand
GGGGCCCCCCCCCCCTCACCGGGCCGGCCCCCCGCCCGGCGGCCCGGGGTGGGCGGGGGGCGCGCCCCCCCCCCCCGCGGCGGGGGCCGACCCCCCCCGGGTGCCCCCCCCCCACCGGTCCGTGCGGCTGTCCGGGCTGCCGTCCGTGCGGCCGGCTCAGTTCCGGGCCGCGCCCATCGCCCGGGCGAACTCCTCCGGGTCGGCGTCGAAGCCCCGTACGGCCGGATCCAGGGACCAGACCCCCGCCTCGTCGCGGGTGAACTCGGCGACCGTGACCGCACTCGCCGCGCCGAAGCCGGTGAGGTCGTCCACGGCGAGATCGGTGTAGCCCTCCCGGATGCGCAGGCCCTTCCCCGCGACCTCGGCGAAGGTCAGCGCCGGGCCGCCGCCCGGCCGCTGGATCACCACTCCCACCACGACCCGGTTCAGCTCGACCGCGATCCGGGTCAGTTCGAGGGTCATGACCTCGTCGAAGCCCAGCCCCAGACCGGTCCTGCTGTCCCGGTTCAACGTGATGGTGCCGTCGGGCGACCGGCTGCCGAAGTGCACCAGGTGGACGGGCTCCCCGTACGGATCCGCCGCGGCGTAGACCGCGGCGAGCAGGTCGAGGTCGTGGACGGGCGCTCCCGCCGGGCTGGGATCCCACCGCAGCGCGATCTCCACCTTGGCCAGGCCCTTGCGTACTCCGCTCACCGAACTCCCCCTCCGACCACCGTGTGTTGCCCGCCCATGCTGTCACGGGACCGGCCCCGGGGGTCGAACGACCGTACGTTCCCGGCCAGTCCGGGGCACGGGTCGGCGGGTCCGCGGGGCCGGCCGGGGCAGCGGGGACCCGCGCCGGCTACCAGTCGCCGTCCTGGACCGGCTTGCCCGGCCGGGGAGCGTTCCCCAGGGGTGCGACCTGGCCGGGAGCGGGTTCCGCCCACGGAGCCTCGTCGGTACCGAGCCATTCGCCCACCGGCTGCACCCGGCCGAGGGTGTCGGAGGGGGCGAGGTCGGCAGCGGCCTCGTCGTAGTAGTCGAACCACGGCAGCCCCGCCTTGGTGTAGGCGGCCCGGTCCACCGGCGAGGGCGGCGGCTCCTCCCCGGTGATCCGGCGCCATGCCGGAGGGGTCACCAGGTGGACGAAGACCCGCGCGGCCGGCTCGCCCGCCCAGTCCTTCGCCTTGCGGTCGTCGCGGTACACCTCCTGCCGCATGGAGCCGCCGACGCCGAGCCCCATCGCCGGGGCCGCCTGCGGGACCGGCCCGCCCCTCGAGCGCCGCTGGGGGCCCGCAGCCGCGGCCGGGGCCGCGGGCGCTCCGGGCGGCCCGCCCGGCGCCGGTGCCGCCATCGGCGCCGGCATCGGCATCCCCGGGGCCGCTCCGTAGCCGCCGCCCCCGTAGCCGCCCGGATGGCCGCCCGGCGGCACGATCCCGTAGGGAACGGCGCCGACCCGGCCGGTACCGGCCGTGCGCGCCCGCTCCTCCTCCCGCCACCGCTCCAGCGCCTTCGCTCCGAGCGGGAAGGCCTGGAGCTGCACGCCGCCCGCGGTCTCCTCACCGGTGACCTGGCCCTCCACGGTGGCGCCGAGCCCCAGCGGGACGGCGACGAACTGGCGGACCGTACCCGTGCCCGAATTGATCCCGTCCAGCCACGGCTGGCGCGGCAGCACGAGGTAGTTCTGCGGCCTGCGCCCGAGCGTGCCCGTCCACCGCTCGCCGGAGACGGCGCACACCTTGCCGACACCGACCTGGAGCGCGGTGGGCTCCCGGGTCCCGCCGAAGCTGAGCCACATCGCCTCGCGGAGGTACACGGGGAGCATCACCCCGCCCTTGGCGAGCCAGTCCGCCGGAACCGTGTCCGGATAGTCCTCCACCCGCCGCAGCGGAAACTCCCCCAACCCCGGGGGCAGATTGTGCGTACCGGTCTCCGGCAGCCGCAGCGTCCGCATGAACCGGACCTGCGCCCCCTCGCCCAGCAGCAGTGCGTTCCCCTCGACCCGTACCCCGCCCTTGGCCACCTGACAGGCTCCTCTCCCGTTCAGAACCGGATTCGCCGCAGGATCTGCCGCCGTTCCGGATCGTTACCCTCAAGATTTGCTCAGATGCCGTGACACTGCGCCCGACACCTTCCTAGCTTCCTCATATACGCGTCCACCAGCCCGTGCGGTTCCCCGCGCCCCGGGCCGGTCCCGGTGCGCTCCGCGCGCTCCCGCGCGGTCCGCCCGCCCGCGACCCCGCGTATCCGCGTACCCCAGGAAAGAGTGCAGCATGAAGGTTCCCAAGGCCGGTGCCATCGCCGCAGTGATCGGTCTCTCTCTGACCGCATCGGCGTGTGGCGGTGACGATGACCAGGGGACCCTCGCCATCGGCATCAAGTTCGACCAGCCGGGCGTCGGCATGCGGGAGCCCGACGGGAGCTTCACCGGTTTCGACGTGGACGTGGCGACGTACGTCGCCAAGGAGCTCGGCTACTCGAAGGACCGGATCGTCTTCAAGCAGGTCCTCAGCAACGACCGCGAGCTCCTGATCGAGTACAACGAGGTCCAGATCGTGGCGGCCAGCTACTCGATCAACGACAAGCGCAAGCAGAAGGTCGACTTCGCCGGCCCGTACTTCCTCGCGCACCAGGACCTGATGGTCCGCGCCGACGACCCCACGATCACCAAGGCCGAGGACCTCAACGCCACCGGCAAGAGGCTGTGCTCGGTGACCGGCTCGACTTCGGCGGAGAACGTCAGGAAGAACCTGGCCCCCAAGGCGAGCCTCCTGGAGCTCGGCGGCTACTCCGAATGCGTCGTCGCCCTCAAGGACGGTCTGGTGGACGCCATGACCACGGACAACTCCATCCTGGCCGGCTACACCGCCCGCAAGGGCAACGAGGGCAAGTTCCGGCTGATCGGGCTGAGCCTGAGCAGCGAGAACTACGGGATCGGCATGAAGAAGGGCAGCACCGAGCTCCAGGCCAAGATCAACAACGCGATCCGCAAGATGGTCGAGGACGGCACCTGGGAAGCGGCCGTGAAGAAGAACTTCGGCCCGAACTACAAGTACGAGGCCGCGCCCGCCATCACAGCGGGCAGCTGACGACCGTCGAGGCGGTGGCCGGGTCCGACCAGTCGGCGTCGAAGCGGGCGTTGACCACGTAGAGCCGGCCGCCGTACACCGCGGCCGTCGTCGGCTCGTCGAAGCGCGGGTCGGTGATCCGTGAGACGAAGCGGGCCCGCCGGCCGTCCCCGCTCAGGGTGAACACGTCCACGGCATAGGCCCAGTTGCGTACGACGTACAGCGTCCGCCCGTGCACCACAAGCCCGTCGCCGTTGCCCACGGAGCCGCCGTCGAGCAGGGTCCGGGTGGCGGCGCCGGTGCGCGGGTCCACGCGGAACAGCGCCTCGGCGGTGTCGTGCACCACGAGCAGGGCCTGACCGTCGGGGGTCCGCGCGATCCCGTTGGCGCCCCAGTGGGCACCGCCGGGCGGGACCGGGTCCCACTCTCCGCCGAGCCGCAGGGTGCGGGGGGCCGCGCCGGGGCCGGTGAGGTCCCGGCCGACGGGCAGGAAGTACAGGACGTCCGCGAAGGAGTCGGTGAACCAGGCGCCGCCGCAGCCGACGACGGCGTCGTTGACGAAGGCGGTGCCGGTCGCGGCCTGGTGGGTGGCCAGAACCCGCCCGTCCCCGGCGTCGATCACCCGGATCTGCCCGCTGGCGCCGCCCGCGACCAGCAGCCGGCCGTACGGGTCGAGCTTGAGGCCCACCGCCATCGGACCCTCGCCCCGGGTGACGATCCGCCCCGCGCCGGTGGTGAGGTCGAAGCGGTAGACCGAGCCGTCGAGCAGTGAGCCCGTGTAGGCCGTGCCGCGCGCGGAGACGGCGATCCCCTCGGGCTGGAAGCCCGCCGGGATCGCCACCGTGTCGGGCCACGGTGGCCGGGCCGCCTCCTGCGCGCGGGCGAGCGGCGCCCCGGCTCCGATGACCGCGGCGCCTCCCAGCGCCGCGGCCGCACCGATGAACCCTCGCCGTCCCCATCTTCCCGTCATGACTGACCCCTCTCAACTGCCGTGCGCAATAGGTGGGTTGACGCCCACACCCCACCACATCGATTGCGCTCCCCGGCAGTCCCCGGCGGCCCCGGTCAGGATCCTTCACAAGGGGACGGCGAAGCTCAGCCTGCCGAAACCGGGGCCTTGGCGCGCAGGACGGTCAGGAACTCCCGCATCCAGGCGGAGTGGTCGGGCCAGGCGCGGGCCGACACCAGCGTGCCGTCGACCACGGCCTCGGAGTCCTCGAACGTGGCGCCGGCCGCCTTCACGTCCAGCTCCAGCGCCGGATAGGCCGTGACCCGGCGGCCGTCGAGCGCACCCGCCGCGGCGGTGATCAGGGGGCCGTGGCAGATCTGCGCGATCGGCTTGTCGTCGCCGGCGAAGGCCGACAGGATCCGCCGCACCTCGGGGTCGTTGCGCAGGTACTCCGGGGCACGTCCGCCGGGCACGACCAGCGCCGCGTACTCGCCCGGGTCCACGTCGGCGAAGGCGATGTCGGCGGGCCAGGTGTAGCCGGGCTTCTCGGTGTAGGTGTCGAAGCCGTCCTCGAAGTCGTGTACGACGAACCGCAGCTTCTTCACCGCCGGCGCTGCGATGTGGACGTCGTACCCCTCCTCGATCAAGCGCTGGTAGGGGTAGAGGACTTCCAGAGATTCCGCCGCGTCGCCGGTCACGATGAGGATCTTCGGTGCCATGGGCTGCTCCTGGTAGGGCTGTTCACGGTGTGGCCCCCGCCACCGTGCCCGTACCGCCCGGTCCTGCATAGGGATTCTTGCGCCATTCACCCGCACGAATCCCCCGCATGACGCGCGTAGAAAATCCTGCCTCCGGACACGTGCTTTTTACCTGTAGGGCACATGACAATGTGAATCTCGCTCTGCCACCTGATGCCCCGCCAATTCCCCGGGCGGGGGCGGTGCGTGTGGAGAGGTACCCCCACGTGATGAGAATCTCGCGCCTTGCTCCCTGGGCAGCCGGCCTCGCGGCCGCGTCCCTCGTACTACTGCCGGCCTCTGCCTCGGCGGGCCAGCAGAACGAGGCCGCCCCCACGGCGGCTTCGGCCTCCGTCGCCGTCGACACCTACTACGCCGCCGCCGAGGGCAAGACCGGCGCCGCGCTGAAGACGGCGCTGCACAACATCATCAAGACCCAGTCCAAGGTGACGTACGACGGCGTGTGGAGCGCCCTGAAGGTCACCGACCAGGACCCCGCGAACTCCAACAACGTCATCCTGGTCTACTCGGGCCGCTCGCAGTCGAAGTCCACCAACGGCGGCGGCGTCAACGACTGGAACCGCGAGCACGTCTGGGCCAAGAGCCACGGCGACTTCGGCACCGCCACCGGCCCCGGGACCGACCTGCACCACCTCAGGCCCGAGGACGTCACCGTCAACAGCACCCGCGGGAACAAGGACTTCGACCTGGGCGGCGGCCCGGTCTCCGAGGCCCCCGGCAGCCTGACCGACTCCGACTCCTTCGAGCCGCGGAACGCGGTCAAGGGCGATGTCGCGCGCATGCTGCTCTACATGGCCGTGCGCTACGACGGCGGTGACGGTTTCGCCGACCTGGAGATGAACGACAAGGTCAACAACGGCAGCGCGCCCCTCTTCGGCAAGATCAGCGTCCTGAAGCAGTGGAACCTGCAGGACCCGCCGGACGCCTTCGAGCAGCGCCGCAACCAGGTCATATACGACACCTACCAGCACAACCGCAACCCGTTCATCGACCACCCGGAGTGGGTCAACTCCATCTGGTAGGCGCGCGCCGGGCCCCTCGGCGCCCTACTGCACGCCGAGGGCCATCCACTTCTCCGGTGCCGCGAGCGGCTCGAAGCCGACCTTCGCGTACACCTCGTGGGCGTCCGCGGTCGCCAGCAGGATCCTGCGCAGCCCGTACGGGGCGAGGTGGTCCCGTACCGCCCCCGCCAGGGCGGTGCCCAGCCCCTTGCCCCGTACGCCCCGGTCCACGTACACGTCGCAGAGCCAGGCGAAGGTGGCGCGGTCGGTGATGACGCGCGCGTAGGCCACCTGGAGGCCGGACACGACGTCGTAGACCCCGAAGTTGAGCGACCCCTCGATGGCGGCGTCCTGCTTCTCCCGGCTCCGGCCGAGTGCCCAGTAGGCGTCCTCGGACAGCCACCGGTGGATCAGCTCCCGGTCGAGGCGGCCGGGGTCGGTGGACATCTCGTATCCGGTGGCAATCCCACGGCCGGTGGAAACCTCATGACCCTCCGGCGAGGGCAGCGCGCTGTCGTCCATGCCCGCATCCAAGCAAAGCGGACGGGACCCGGCCAGCGGGTTTCGACAGCCGAGACGCCGAAACGCCGAGATGCCGCCGCACTACAGCCGGCCGGCCAGGGCCTTGAAGGTCGGCCAGTCAAGGGCCGGGGGGCGGGAGTCCCAGACCTTCTGGGACAGGGCGGCGAGTGGCAGCCGGATGCCGGCCGCGACCTGGGCCTGGGTCTGGGATCCGGCGAGATCGCACCAGACGGCGAAGCGCGCGCCCAGGATCTGCCCGGCGTACCGCGCGGGCACGGCCGTGGTGCCGCGCAGGACGAGCGGGGTCCACTGCTCGTAGATGCGCCGGCCGTCGGGGTACGTGAACTGGTTCGGCTCCCCCAGCACGTAGTAGAGGTACTCGTCGTTGAGGTTGACCACCTTGCGGCCCTCGCGCAGGTACTCCAGCGGCGGCCGGGCCCCGTTCTCCTTGCCCGTCCAGTACTCGACCTGGATGTCCCGGGCCGGTTGGGCGAGCCCGCCGGTGAAGAAGCCGTCGTTCCAGGCCGCCGGCGCCCGGCCCGCCGAACGGACCACCGCCGCGCGGTCGTTCAGCCAGCCCGTCGCCAGGTCCTGGACCCGCGCGGTGGGCCCGTACCGCTGCCGCGCGGCGGCCGTGAGCTTCGGGAAGGAGGTCTGCGGATCGCGGTAGACCAGGGCCTGGTACTCGTCGGCGCCCACGTTCCAGATCGCTCCGGGGAACAACGGCAGGTACTCGCGCAGGAGTTCGTCGACGAGTTTCGCCGCCGCCGGGTTCGCGATGTCGACCGCACCCTTGACCGCCCGGCCCTGGACGTCGCGCAGTTGCAGCCCGGGGTACGCGCGCAGCACCGCTCCGAGGTGCCCGGGCGAGTCGATCTCGGGGACGACCGCTATGTGCAGGCGGGCGGCGAGCCCCGTGATGCCGCGCACCTGCGCCTTGGTGAGGTGGGGGGTGGAGACGATCTCGGGGTGGGTGTCGGACTCGATCCGGAAGGCCTGGTCGTCGGAGAAGTGCAGGCCGAGCTGGTTCAGCTTCAGGTCGGCCATCTCGCGCAGCCGGTCCTCGATCCAGTCCGGGGTGAAGTGCTTGCGGGCTATGTCGAGGTTGAGCCCGCGCTGTGGCTTGGCCGGGGCGTCGCGCACGGTGCCTTCCGGGGCCGAACCGCCGCCGCTCACCTCCTGTTTGAGGGTGCGGGTGCCGTAGAACACCCCGGCCTGGTCGGGTCCGGTGATGCGGACCTGCCCGTTGCTCACGGTCAGGGTGTACGACTCGGGAGTGCCGGAGCCCTTCGACCCGAGGGCGAGTTCCACGTCCCCCTTGCGCGGGGTGGCCGATTCGGCGAATCCGATGCCCAGTTCCCCGGCGAGCAGCTTGCCCTCGTCCGCCAGGGCCGCGCTGTCGGCCGGCGGTACGACGACCCGCGCCTCGGGGGCGGGCCGCCAGCCGGGGCCGCGGGCGGGCACGTGTTCTCGTACGGCGGGGACGGTGCGCGGGGCCTTGGACAGCGGAAAGGCGGGCGTCGGCGAGGGCGCCGGGGCTTGCGGGGTGGCCGGGGTCGCGGCGGGTGTCGTCGCGCTCGGCTCGGTGCTCGGCGGGGTGCTCGGCGGGGTGCTCGCCGCTGCCGGGGCCCGGGCCTCCCCCGGGCCGGGCGCCCCGGACGCACAGCCGGGCACGGCGGCAAGGGTGACCAGCGCGGCGACGGTTGCCGTCGCGATGACGTGGCTCCGCCCGTACTGCTTCGTCTGCCGCATCACGCACCTTCCCCGTACCAACCTGGCACGGGGGACGGCGGTGCGCGACCGGAGGCAGAGGTCGGGCCGGGACGCAGGGGTCAGGCCAGGGCGCCGAGCGCGGACTCGGCGAATCCGTGGTCCTGGGCCGGGGCTCCGCCGCCGACGCCGATGGCTCCGACGAGCCGGCCGTCGCGGTGGACCGGCAGCCCGCCCGCGATGAACAGCAGCGGCCGGTCCAGGGCGGTGGGCAGCGTGTGGAAGGGGCCGCCGGGCTGGACGGCGTCGACGAGATCGGCGGTCGGGGCGTCGAGCTGCAGCGCCGTGAAGGCCTTGCGGGTACTGGTCTCGCCCGAGATCAGGACGGCCCGGTCGTCGCGCCGGAAGGCGAGCGGGTGGCCGCCCGCGTCGAGCACGGTGACGCTGACCGCGACCCCGGCGGCGCCGGCGGCGGCCGTGGCGGCGACGACGAGCGCCTCGGCGTCCGCGGTGGTCAGGGGGGCGACGGCGGTGCGGGTGGAGGTGGGGGTGGACATGCGGGTCTCCTATGACGTGGGGGGATGCGGGGCGGTACGAGGGGCGGTGGATCAGTGGTGGGCCGGGGCGGCGGCGGCCGCCGGGGCTCCGGCCGCAATGACCCGGCTGCCGCCTTCGCCGCCCGCGCGGGTCCCCGTACGGCGCTCCAGCGCGCCGGATACCAGGGCGAGGGCGAGCGCGGAGGCGGCCAGGGCCGCGCCGACCCAGTTCGGGGCGGTCCAGCCGAGTCCGGCGGCGATGACGAGCCCGCCGAGCCAGGCGGCGAGGGCGTTGCCGAGGTTGAAGGCGCCGATGTTGACGGCGGAGGCCAGGGTGGGGGCGCCGGCGGCCTGGTCGAGGACCCGCTTCTGCAGCGGCGGCACGGTGGCGAAGCCGAGGGCCCCGATGAGGAAGAGGGTGACGGCGGCGCCGGTCCGGGTGTGGGCGGTGAGGGTGAAGGCGGCCAGGACCACGGCGAGCGCGCCCAGGGAGGTGTACAGCATCGGCATCAGCGCGCGGTCGGCGAAGCGGCCGCCGACGAGGTTGCCCGCGACCATGCCGAGGCCGAGGAGGACGAGCAGCCAGGTGACGGAGGTGTCGGCGAAGCCGGCGACGTTGGTCATCATCGGGGTGATGTAGGTGATGGCGGCGAAGACCCCGCCGAAGCCGAGGACGGTCATCCCCATGGCCAGGAGCACCTGCACGTTGCGGAACGCGGCCAGCTCGTGGCGGATCCGTACCCCCTCGGGGCGGGGCAGGTCGGGGACGAGCCGCGCGATGCCGAGCAGTCCGAGGAGGCCGAGCGAGGCGACGATCAGGAAGGTGACGCGCCACCCGAGGTGCTGGCCGACCAGGGTGCCGAGCGGGACGCCGACGACGTTCGCGACGGTGAGGCCGGTGAACATCATGGCGATGGCTCCGGCCTTCTTCTCGGGGGCGACGAGCTCGGCGGCGACGACCGCACCGATGCCGAAGAAGGCGCCGTGGGCGAGGGATGCCACCACGCGCCCGGCGAGCATGACGCCGAAGGCGGGGGCCAGCGCGGAGACCACGTTGCCCACGATGAACAGGCCCATGAGCAGCATCAGCATGCGCTTGCGCGGGATGCGGGTGCCGAGCACGGTCATCAGCGGGGCACCGAGGACCACGCCGAGTGCGTAGCCGGTGACCAGGAAGCCGGCGGTGGGGATCGAGACGCCGTACGTGCCGGCGACCTCGGGGAGCAGGCCCATGATCACGAATTCGGTGGTGCCGATCCCGAAAGCGCCGATGGCGAGTGCGAGGAGTGCGAGAGGCATGAGGGGTGCCTTTCAGGAGCTACAGGAGCTAGCAGGGGCTTCAGGGGGGAGGAGGGAGGCACCGAGCCTGGCGATTGCCGCAGCGGGTTGCCTGCGTCCACATTAATTGCAGACGCGGGATATTTGCAAGCGCGGGCAATTGCAGACGTGCCCTATCCTGGAGCCACACGCCTTCGAGGAGGACGCCCATGACGGCCACGGACAGCGCACTCACCGCCCTCTCCCAGGGCTGGTGCGCCCTCTCCCTCCTGCACGGGCGCATCGAGACGCACATCGAGCGCGCTCTCCAGGCGGGACACGAACTGAGCGTGCGCGAGTACTCCCTGCTCGACGTCCTCAGCCGCCAGCACAGCGGCCCCGGCGGCCACCTGCGCATGCACCAGGTCGCGGACGCGGTGGTGCTCAGCCAGAGCGCGACGACCCGGCTGGTCAGCCGGCTGGAGGACCGCGGGCTACTGAGCCGCTACCTGTGCGACACGGACCGTCGGGGCATCTACACCGACGTCAGCCCGGCCGGCCTGGCGCTCCTGGCCGAGGCCCGCCCCACCAACGACACCGCCCTGCGCGAGGCCCTGGACGAGGCGGAGCGCACTCCGGAGCTCGCCCTGCTGGTTGCCGCGGTACGGAACACCCCGGCGTCCTGAACCCGCCCTCGGCAACTGCGGTTCCGACACCGCCTACTAGCCTGCCCCCATGGTCTTCAAACGTCTGTTGGGCAGGGGCGGGATACCGCTCGAAGTGGATACGGTGGTCGAATCCGGACCGGTACGACCGGGTTCGGTTCTTCGCGGGGAAGTGGTGGTCCGCGCCCCCGACCGATCTGTGGAAGTGGAATCCGTACGCCTCGAGCTCGTCGTCGGACGGAAGTCGGGCAACACGGAGTACGACGACCGGCCCAGCTTCGGTCATCCGAGCGTGTCCGGCTGGTTCACCCTGGAGAAGGGCGAGGAGAAGCGGCTGCCCTTCCGGCACCGGCTCCGGTGGGAATCCCCGGTGTCCGAGGTCAACGGGCAGGCCCTCGGCGTGTTCCTCGGCCTGAGCACCGAGGTGGAGATCAAGAACGGGTCCAAGGGACAGACCGACCACGACCTCGTGCACGTCGCCGCCCTGCCCCTGCACGAGGCCGTCATCGACGCCTTCGCCGTCGAGGGCTACCTGTGCGACACGGCCCGGATCGACGACTCCTCCATTCCCCGAACCGAGTCGCACCTCTACCTCCGACAGAGCTTCCTGCTCGTCGACCGCCTCGGCCGGGACGGCCGTCCGCGCGAGCTGGAACTCACCTTCTTCACCAACTCCGTCGGCTGCGAGATCTACCTCCGCAAGGCGGCCCTGGACACGGAGGACTGGCGGGACAAGCCTCCGGCACTGCGGTACGTGGCCGCCCACCACGACATCAGCCGGGTCGACTTCGCCGGCGAGGCCCGGCAGTGGATCGCCGATGTGTCCGTGTTGCGCAGCCACCACTCCGGCGAGGCCGACGAGGACGACTACTGACCGGCTCCCACGGGTTCTAGACCCGCTGGGCCAGTACCTGGCCCGGCCAGGTGCCGGAGAGGAACGGGTCGGTGCGGATGAAGCCGTTGCGCTCGTAGTACGCAACCAGTTCGCCCGTACCGCCCGCCCAGCAGTCGACCCGCAGCAGTTCCACGCCGGCCCGCCTGGTCTCCTCCACGGCCCGGGCCAGCAGTCCGGCACCGATGCCCTGGCCGGCGTACCGCCGGTCGGAGACCAGCAGCCGGACGTACCGCTCGGGTTCGCCGGCCGGTGCGATCATCGGCATCTTCGGGCTGGGCCCGGAGTCCAGCACCAGGGCGCCGACGGGCACCCCGCCCGACTCCGCGATGTACGGGGAGTTCTCGGTCATGTAGCCCTCGACCCGCTCCACCCCGCCGGGAATGCGCGAGTACGGGGTCGTGCCCCATTGCTCGGTGTTCCCACGGGCGTTCATCCAGGCCACTGCCCCGTCGAGCATGTCCAGTACGGCCTTCACGTCGGCCGGGCCGCCCGGCCTGATGCGTATGTCGTGTGTCGTGTCGTTCACGGCGGAAGCTTAGGACGTGCCCCCCGGTCGGACGCTAGGCGATTTCGCGGTGCGGACCTCCGAGTGCTCGATGAAGGTGTGGATCCGCCGCAGGAGGACCTCCGCCCGGGCTTCGGAGGGGATCCGGTCCTCGGCGTCCAGGTGCTGGGCCAGGCAGGCCGTGGCGAGGTCGACGGCGACCGCGCCGAGCCGGGCCCCGACGACACCACTGACCACATCCCGCGCCCCCCGTTCGCATGCTGCGGCAGGATCCAAGGATGCGGCCAACGGACCACCACCGGCGCATGGTTGCGGCCCGCGTGCCGCACCGAACGGACCGCTTCCCGCCCCGCTCCCTCAGCGGCGGCCCGGCGAAGCCGTCGGCGGCGGGGACGAAGCCGAGGCCGAGGGCTGCACTGCGGAAGCCGACGGGCCCGACCGAGCGGAGGGGACGGAACTCGGCTGTGGCGCAGCCGTACCGGTCTCCGGAGCCCGCGACGGGCTCACCGTGGGCACGTACGAGGTCGAGGGCGAAGGCGAAAGCGGCGACGGCGACGGCGACACGGAGGGGGAAACGGACGGGGACGGACCGCCCGGAACCGGCCCCGGAGCCGAGCCGGTCGGCGAGGCCGAAGGCGGCGCGGCGGGCGGCACGGGGACAGGGCCCGGGCGGACCGGAGCGTCCGGCGCCAGTACGGCGTACCCCACCACCACCGCGGCGGCCGCCGCCAGCCCCGCCAGGGGCAGCGTGAAAGCGCGCGGCCAGGCCCACGGCAGGCGCAGCACGCCCGGCCCGGGCGGCTGCGCCGGGCGCAGTTCGCGCACGGTGATCCCGCCCGCGCGGGCGTCGAGGGCCTGTCGCAGCCGGTACTCCACCGGCCGCTCGGCCGGCGTCCCGGAGGGCCGGTGCGCTCCGACGGGCCCGTACGCATCCGACGGCTCCCGGCCCGGCCCCGTGGGCGGCTCCTGTTCGCGCGTCATATCCGACCCTCCAGAATCCGTTCCAGCGCGTCCAGCCCACGGCTCGCGTTCGATTTGACGGCCCCTCGGCTGATCCCCAGCGTCTCGGCTATCTCCGCCTCGCTGAGGTCGGCCCAATAGCGCAGCACCAGGACCTGCCGCCGCCGCGGCGTCAGCCGCCCCAGCGCGGCGAGGACCTCGCGGTGCGCCTCGTCGAGGACCACGGACGCCTCGGCGGAGGGTACGTCGGCGGGTGCCTGCGGGGTCCACGCGCGGGCGGTCCGGCGGCGACGCAGCACGGAACGGGCCGTGTTGACGACGGCCGTGCGCAGGTAGCCCAGCGCGTTGTCCACCTCCGTGATCCGCTCGCCGTGGCGCCGGTACAACGCCGTGAAGGCGTCCTGCACCACGTCCTCGGCGGTCCCCAGATCGTCCACCAGCAGCACCGCCAGCCGGACCATCCGCAGCCGGTGGGCGTGGTAGAGCTCGGTCACGGTGGGCGGCGGGCCGCCCGCCTCGGATGGGTGGCCGTACGTGTACCCGTGCCGGTACGGCTCCGACGGCGCGGGCGGGGCCTGCGCGGAGGAGGAGCGCTCACGGCGCAACAGGAACGACCACAAGCCCCGCCGCGGCCGGTCGAAACCGGACGCGACGGGGCCCGCGGGGAATGCGAGGTGGAGCACGGGGGTCCTCAGCCGTTGGCGCGGCGCCGCACGGTGTACAGGGTCGCGGCCCCGGCGGTGATCAGCACGGCGGCCCCGGCGCCGAGTGCGGCCGTGGTGGCGGAGGAGCCAGTATGCGCGAGCTCGGGCTCGCCGGGCGAGGAGGGGGCGGCGCTCGGAGCCGCGCTGGGTACGGCGGTCGGGGTCCCGTTCGGTGCGGCGGTCGGCGACACGCTCGGGACGGCGCTGGGGGCCGCGGACGGCTTGGTGCCCGGGGGCAGGCTCACCGAAGGCGCGGGGGCGGAGGGGACCACGCTCGGTGCGGTGCTCGGCGTGGCCGTCGCCGGGGCGGGGGCGGGTGCGGTCGGCGAGGCGGACGCCCCCTGTGCGGCGGAGGCCGGCCCGGCCAGCGCGACGGCCACGCCGGCGGCGGCTACGGCGAGGCCCGCCGCCCTGCGGACGGACAGCGGGGCGCGCTTCAGGTTCTTCACGGTGGTTCTCCACGGTCGGCTGCGGGGGCGCGGGATCACGCCCTTCACCCCCGCACGACGCGCGAGTCCCCGGGAGGTTGCCGCCGTTCCCGAAAAACTTTTCGCAACACCGGCCGCCGCCCGCTCGGGCCCGGCGCGGACCAGGCCTGTGCGGCGCGGACCCGGCTACCCCCGTAGCCCTCGCAGAGCCGTGCCGATGACGGCCACGCCCTCCTCGATCTCCCCGACCGAGCCCGCGGCGTAGCCGAGGACCAGGCCCGCGGGGCCCGGGGTGACCCGGTGCCAGGACAGGGGGTGCGCCTTGACCCCGAGGTCGAGGGCTGCGGCGGCGAGGGCCGCGTCGTCCAAGCCGGCGCCCTGGCCGTCGGTGCCTTCACCGGCCCCCTCGAAGGTGACCATCAGGTGCAGCCCGGCCGCCGCCCCGTGCACCCGGGCGCCGGGCAGTTCGGCGGCGATCGCGCGGAGCATCGCGTCCCGGCGGGCCCGGTGGCGCCGGCGTACGAAGCGCAGGTGGCGCTCCAGCTCCCCCGATGCCATCAGCCGGGCCAGCACCAGTTGGGCGAGTACGGGATTGCCGAGGTCGGCGTAGCGCTTGGCCTCGATCACGGCGTCGAGCCGCCGCGGCGGGACCAGCAGCCAGCCCAGTCGCAGGGCGGGGGCGAGGAGTTTGGAGACGCTTCCGGTGTAGCAGACGGCCTCCGGGAGCAGGGCCCGCAGGGCGGGGACGGGGGCGCGGTCGTAGCGGTGTTCGGCGTCGTAGTCGTCCTCGATGACGACTCCCCCGGCCGCCGCCCAGCCGAGCAGCTCGCGACGGCGTTCCCCGTCGAGGACGACCCCGGTCGGGAACTGGTGCGCCGGTGTCAGCACCACCGCCTGGGCCGGGCCGGCCGCCAGGGCCGCGGTGTCGATGCCGCCCCCGTCCACCGGTACGGGCAGGATGCGCATGCCCCCGTGTTCCAGTTGCCGGCGCGTGCCGAGCGAGCCGGGGTCCTCGACCGCCACGCGCCGTACGCCTTCGGCGCGCAGCACCTGTGCCAGCAGTCCGAGCGCCTGCGCCACGCCCGCCACGACGACCACCTCGTCGGGGTCGGCACGGATCCCCCGGTTCAGGGCGAGCCAGCCGACGATCGCCTCGCGCAGCGCGGGGGTGCCCTGCGGGTTCCCGTAGCCGAAGTCGGCGGGGGTGAGCTCGGCGAGGACCCGGCGCTCGGCCTGGAGCCAGGCCGTACGCGGGAAGGCGGCCAGGTCGGGCGCCCCGGGCGAGAGGTCGATCCGGCCCGGGGCCGCGCGCAGCGCGTCGACGAGGGCGCCCCATTTCCTCGTCGAGAAGGGATCGGCCGGATCCGGGACCGCGGAGCGCGCGGGCCCGGACGGGGGGCGCCGCCCGGTCACCGGCGCGGCCACCACGACCGTCCCCGCACGGCCGCGGCCGTGCACCTGGCCGGTCTCCGCCAGCCGCTGGTACGCCTCGGTGACCAGCCCCCGGGAGACCCGCAGCTCGGCGGCGAGGACGCGGCTGGCGGGGAGCCTGCTGCCGACGGCGAGCGTGCCGTCGGCGATGGCCTCACGGAGCCGGTCGGCCAGCCAGTCGGTACGGCCGCCGGCCGGGGCACGGCCGATGTCCAGCTGGAGGAAGTCCGACCCCGCGGTCTCGGTTCCCACTGTTTCGGACCCCTCGTTGGCGCTCACTTTGGACCTGTCCACCAGTCCATTGTGGCGCCAGGCTCGAAGGCATGAGCACCTCACGCCCTTCACTCGCTTCGCGCCCTCCGCACTCCTCGCCCCGGCATCTGCGCGATCTCGCCCCCGGTATCGCCGGCATGGCACTCGTCGGCAGCAGCGTCACCGTCTCCCGCTCCCTCGTGGACGCCCCGCTCTTCGGTGTGCAGGCCGTCCGCTACGCGATGGCCGCGCTGCTCCTCTTCGGCCTGGCCCGCCTCGCCCGGGTGCGGATCACCGCGCCGCGCGGCCGTGAGTGGCTGTGGCTGGCCGGGGTCGCCGCTACCGGGCTGGTGCTGTTCAACGTGGCCGTCGTACGGGGCGTGGCGCACGCGGAACCGGCCGTGATCGCCGTCGCCGTGGCCTGCGTACCCGTCCTGTTCGCGGTGATCGGCCCGCTGATGGAGGGCCGTGCGCCCAGCCGCCGGGTGCTGCTTGCCGCGCCGGTGGTGGTCGCGGGAGCGGTGCTGGTGGAGGGAACGGGCCGGACGGACGCGGCCGGGGTCGGGTGGGCGGCACTGGCGCTGGGCTGTGAGGCGGGCTTCACCCTGCTGGCGGTACCGGTGCTGAGGCGCCACGGGGCGTGGGGGGTGTCGCTGCACGCGGTGTGGATGGGCGCGGTGATGCTGGCGGTGCTCACGGTGTGCGTCGAGGGGCCCGCGGAGCTCGTGTCCGTGAGCCCGCGCCAGTGGGCCGCCGTCGGCTACCTCGCCGTGATGGTGACGGCGGTGGCGTTCCTCCTCTGGTACCGCACGGTGGCCGCGGTGGGCTCCGGCCGGGCCGGACTGCTGACCGGGGTGGCCCCGCTCGCGGCGGCGGGCGCGGGAACCGTCACCGGGGGCGGGGTCCCGGGGCCGGCGGTGTGGCTGGGCCTGGCCGTGGTGGTCGCCGGGCTGGCGGCGGGTCTCCGGCCGGAGCGGGCCCCGGGCGGGCCGGCGGGCGCGCGGCCCGCGCCGGTCCCGGTGGCAGCCGTCGCGCCGGCGGCAGCGGTCCCACCGGTGGCACCCGTAGCACCGATCGCGCGAAAGCCCCGTAACGCCCAGGAGTCCGCGGCCCCTTGAGCACGCCCTGCCTTGTGGATCACAATCCGCAGATGGCAACGCCTCCGTACAGCAGTTGGATGCGGTACTTCTCGCCGACCGCCAACCACCGCCGGCTCGGTCTGGTGTGCCTCGGTGTGGGGGTGCAGCAGGGCGAGCTGCCGGTGGTCGGCCCGCGCGTGCTCGACCACCACGTCGCGGTGGTGGTCTGCTCCGGCCGGGGCTGGTTCAGCCACGGCGGGCGGGCCCCGCAGCCGGTGACGGCCCCGGCGCTGCTGTGGCTCGTGCCCGGGGTGGAGCACCACTACGGCCCCGATCCGCAGACGGGATGGGACGAGTGCTTCGTGGATTTCGCCGGCCACAGCGTGGAGGCGTACACCGACCTCGGCTACGTCACCCCCGACCGGCCGCTGGTCCCGCTCAGCGGCACGGCCGGGGTGCGGCACGTGGTCGACGGGATCGTCCGGGCGGCCCGCCTCGGCGGCCCCCTGCTGGAGGTGGAGGCCGCCGCGGCCGTGCACGGGCTGCTCGTCGCGCTGCGCTACGCCCGGGCCGGGGTGTCTCGGCACGGGGACACCGTGATGGACACCCTGGCCCGGGACGCGCTGCTGCCGATCTCGGTGGCCGAGCACGCCGCCCGGCTCGGGATGAGCCTCCCCGAACTGCGCGGGGCGGTGCGGGGCAGTACCGGGGAGGGGGTCAAGGAGTACCTCCTCGGTATCCGCCTGAGCCGGGCGAAGGAGCTGCTGGCCCGGACCGACCTGCCGGTCGCCGGGGTCGCCCGGCGGGTCGGTTACGAGGATGCCGCCTACTTCAGCAGGCTGTTCAGCCGCCGGGTGGGCGTGGCGCCCGTCCGGTTCCGCCAACAGCAGTCGGTGCAACAGCAGTCGGCGCGATGGCTCCTTTCGCCCCCGGAGCCGTCGCCCCCGGAGCCGTCGCCGTGGGAAGGACCCGTCACGGCAGGTAGCCGATGTTGAGTTCCGCGACCGCCGTCCACGGATTGCCCGAAACCTCCCTCGTGGCCTTGAGCTTGACGTAGCGCGCGGTGCGGGCCGTGAAGGCGACGTCCTGCTGGGCGGTGGTGTTGGCGAAGGTGCCGGAGGCGGCCGCCGTTCCCCAGGTGACGCCGTCGGCGGAGGTGAGGACCTGGTAGTCGGCGATGCGCCCGTTGCTCTGCGTCTGCCGGGGCAGGTAGTGCAGGGCGGAGACGTTGTACGAGGCGCCGAGGTCGAGGGTGATCTCGTGCGGCATCGGCGCGGTGGCCTGGTACCACTGGGTGTGCCAGATGGTGGCGCTGTCTCCGTCGAGCACGTTGGCCGCGGCGCCGTTCTCGCCGGCGGTCTCCTGGCTGTCGACCGCCTTGACGCTCATCTGTGCCTGCGGCACGAGGAGTTCGCCGCCGGTCCCGGATCCCAGGTCGTCGACGGCGAGGTCGTCGAGGATGAAGTCGGCCTCGTTGTGGGAGCCTTCGCCGGTGACCTTCCGTACGCCGATCCAGGCGTCGGTCCCCGCGGTGAAGGTCTTGGTGAAGGTGGTGGCCGTCCGGGCCTGGTCCAGCGCGGTGGCCGTCTCGGTGCTGCCGGAGCCGGTGATGAACTGGTAGTCGCCGCCGAAGCCGTTCTCGTAGCCGAAGGTGACCTTGTACGAGCGGCCGGGCGTCAGCCGCAGGGTCTGCGGGAGGGTGCGGTAGACCAGGCCCTGGCGCTCCTCGTGCGATTTCAGCGAGTTCTGCCCGCTGATCACGTCGTCGACCAGCTTTCCGCTCCAGCCCGCCTGGGTGTACGGGGCGTTGCGCTGGGCGATGTGGGTGCGCGGGTCGGTGGCCGAGCCGCCGGCGCCACCGAAGGCGAAGGGGCCCCAGCCCGCGTCGACGTTCTCGAAGTCCTCCGTGAACCAGTGGCCGTTCAGCGGGGTGCGGGCGGAGCGGACGACCCGTACGTCGTCCAGGTAGACGGTGCCGGAGCCGGAGGCCGCGGACAGCTTGAGGGTGGCCGCCGACTGCCCGGTGGGGACGTCGAAGAGCACCTTCATGCGCTGCATCTTGGTGCCGTTCTTCTCGCTGCCGCCGAGGTTGTTGGTCAGCGTCGAGGAGTCGGCGTAGACGGAGGCGGCCGTGCCTCCGGCCGGGGTCACGGTCAGGGTGGCGGCGCGTCCGGTCGGGGTGGAGACCCAGACGGAGGCGGCGTAGGTGCCGGGGGTGAGTCCGGTGAGCTGCTGGGAGACCGCGGGCGCGGTGCTCGCGGCCATCGTGAGCTCGTTCTGCCCTTGGGCGTTGCGGGTGACGGCGGCGCCGGAACCGGTGACGGTCCAGGCGTTCAGGTTGCCGGAGAAGAAGGAGGGGTCCTTGACGGGGGCGCCCTGGCCCCAGTTCGGGTCGGCCTGGGCGGGGGCGGCGCCGTTGGTGACGACGTAAGCCGTCTTCGCGGCGGCGTTGATGGTGACCTGCCCGCCGGTGACGGCCAGGTCTCCGACCAACTGGCGGCCGGTGTCGGTCAGTTTGTACAGCTTGGGCAAGGACCAGCCGGCCGGCAGGGTCCAGGTGGTGGAGGCGGCCTTGTCGTTCCAGTGGTAGAGCTTGCCGTCGCGCGGGAGCAGGTAGGCGGAGCCGTCGAGGACGGTCCGGCCGGCCGTGGTGATCTTGCGGGTGTTCCCGGAGGTGGTGACGGTGGTGCCGTTGGCGAGGGTGACCGTGTTGGCGGTCCACTTCACGATCGGGGATTCCTGGAGGTACTTGGTCGGCAGGTTGGTCGCGAAGGTGGTGGAGAGGAAGGAGGTGAAGTCCCGCTTGCCCTGCCAGCCCTCGTAGGCGGTGATCTCCGCGCCGCCGAGCAGCGGGTTGGCGGCGATCCAGTCGTCCTTGGTGTGGTTGGCGATGAAGCGGGCGATGTTCGAGTTGATGCCTTTGAGGTCGGTGCCGCCGTAGTTGACGTCGGTGGCCCAGTGGTGCCAGAGGGACTGTCCGGTCATGGAGGCGGGGAACTCGGTGGCGAGCTGGTAGCCGAGCCCGCCGATCTCGCGCTCGAGCTTGCGCGAGAGGTAGCCGTCGCCGTACCAGACGTCCACGTAGAGGAAGTCCAGGCCGGGGGCGGCCGCCTTGAGGTCCTGGAGCCGCTTCAGGCGCCCGCCGGACTGTCCGTCCTTGCGGGTGTCCACGTAGTACGACTGGTCGAGCCAGTCCCAGCCGAGGCCGCCGGTCTGGTGCGCCGGGTCGAAGGTGGCCGAGACCGGGTACTCCTCGGTGGCGTTGATGTGGACGCCGAAGTCGGCGTTGTAGGTGTGGCCGACGGTGGTGAGGGTGTTCAGGTCGGTGGCGCCGCCGAGCTTGGAGCCGATGTTCTTGTAGTCCATGTGGGCCGAGTCGTGGCCCTCGGAGGCGTACCCCTTGAGCAGGACGAACTGGCCGAGGCCGTCGGTGGCGAGGTTGACCCGCTTGGTTTCGTCGAGGGTCTCGGCGAAGGGGTGGGTGGCCGCGGAGGCGAAGTTGAAGGGGATGCGCTGCACGACCCGGTCGGCGGTCTGCTGCCAGCCGGTGGGAGCGGTCCAGATGTCGCGGTAGGCGACGGCCGCGTCCTGCCAGTCCACGGTGGAGTCGGCGTTGCGGTCGGCCGTGATCGCGACCCGGACGTAGGGCAGCGGCTCGGTGTCGCCGTCGGCTGCGCCCGAGGCCCGGTAGAGCCAGGATCCGCTCCACAGGCCGGCCCGGCGGTAGGTGCCCTTGTCGGTGACCTGCTTGCTGATCCGGCCGTTCTCGTTGGCGGTGCCGCCCGAGGGGGCGTCGTAGTACGAGTTGGAGTCGATGGCCGCGGCCAGTTTCCCGGTGTTGGCCAGCCCGTACATCACGGTCGTCGCGGAGGCGTCCACCGGGGTGCTCGCGGTGATCGGGGTGAAGGTGTCCCCGGTGCCGGTGGTGGCGGTGTGCATCTTCGCGGTGGAGAGCGCGGCGCCCGTCTGGTTGCTGCGGACGCTGACGAGGTTGTGGTTGGGGATGGCGAAGCTGCGGACGCGCAGGGCGGCCGTGTCCTCGACCGCCGTGACCTTGAACTCCACCACCGAACCGGTCACCGAGAGCCGGGACCTGATGGTCACTCCGGAGAAGGCCAGCGCGTAGTCCACGCCGGAGGCGGAGGGGGAGGCGGTGACGGTGGGGGTGTAGGTGGTGCCGTTGACGACGATCGCGCCGATGGTGTCCTCGTTGCCGTTCAGCACGTCCCCGGTGGCGGTGCGGGTGTAGCTGATGACGCGGGGGAAGGCGCTGTCCACGCTGACGGACAGCTCGGGCGAGGTGATCGTCACGGGGCCGGCCGCCGCGGCGGGGGCGGCGGGCACGGCCACGACCAAGGTGGCCACGAGACCGGCCACCGCGGCTGCGGCCGGCCAGAGGGGGGTTCGCATCGGACCTCCGGGAGTCGGCGCTTCCTGGGCGGAAGACCGCACACCGTGGAGGCCGGCGGTCCGCTCACTGACCTGACAGCCTGCGGACCCCGGCCCGGCAGGCCCATGGACAAAGCCGCACCCCGTCCTGGACTTATGTGACGGGTGGGTCGGGTGGGCGCACGCAACCGCGGCCCGGCCCGCACCGAAGGACACCGCTAGGGCCTGTCGTCAAACTCCCGTCGTCGCCCGAAGGGCGGCCTCGCGGCGGGAGTTTGACGACAGGCCCTAGACCGGCTCGACTCCCTCCACCTCCCGGGAGGTCGGGTACGAGGCTGCGGGCTCGCCGCGCCGGATCCACAGCAGGGCGCCCGCCAGGAGCAACGCGCCCCCCGTCAGCCAGGGCAGCGGGCCCCGCGGCAGCACGCCGACGAGCAGGCCCGTGAGCGCCCCGGTCAGTTGCAGGGCGAGGGACTGGACGGACAGGGCCGTGGCCCGTCCCGCGCTCGGCACCCGGCGGTGCAGGAGGTCGTTCTGGCTCGGGCCCGCCGCGCCGAGGCCGAGGTACACCAGCCCGTAGCCGAGGATCGCGAGGACCAGCGCGGCCGGGCCCGCCGCCACGGCGGTGGCGCCGAGCAGGAGCAGTCCGCTCGCGCCGGCTCCCAGACCCAGCAGCACCGCGCGCTCGCCGCTGCCCGCGAGCCGCGCGGTCAGCGGCGCGAGGTGGTTCCCGAGTCCGGAGCAGAGGAATCCGGCGCAGGCGAGCACGGCGAAGAGCATCGCGCCCGATTCCGGCGCCCCGGTGAACGACGCGGCGCGGCCCGGTGTCAGCAGTTCGAGCGCGGCGAGCGCGCCGCCCGCGGCGGCCGCGCTCAGGAGCACCCGGCGGATCAGCGGATCGCGGCCGCCCAGCCGTACTCCCTCGGCGATGGTGGCCGGGATGCCGTGGAGGACGGAGCGCAGGGTGCTCGGCGGGCGGGGCGGCTCGGGGAGCGCGGTGAGTACGTAGAGCACGAAGGCCGTTTCCACGACCGCGCCCAGCAGCGGTGGTGTGGAGAGCGGGAGCACGAGCCCGGACGTCGCCCGGCTCAGCCAGGTGGCGACTCCGTCGCCCCGGGCGAGCAGCCAGGGGAGCGCGCCCCCAAGCAGGGTGCCCGCCGCGAGCGCGGCGGAGACCGCGGAGCCGCCGCGGGCCAGTCCGGTGCGCAGTTCGGCGTCGGGGCCGGAGTGGGCCTGGACCGTGTCGACGTACCAGGCCTCGGCGGGCCCGCTGGACAGCGCGCGCCCCGCGCCCATGAGGGCCATCCCGAGGGCGAGGACCCAGGGCGCGGTGCCCAGGCCCTGGAGGGTGAAGGCCGTCAGGTTGAGCAGGCCTGCCGCGGCCAGCACGGCGCGGCGGCCCAGCACGTCGGAGAGTCCGCCGGTGGGCAGTTCCAGTGCGGCGGCGGTGACGGAGTGGGCGACGAAGAACGCGGCGACTGCGGTCAGGGACATTCCGCGCTCGGTGAAGAGCAGGATCAGCGGGCTGACGGCCAGGCCCACGGGGAACCAGTAGAGGACGCAGGCGGTCACGTAGCGGCGTCCTGCGGTGCGCGGGTCCAGGGGCCCGATCACGTCGCGGCCCCGGCGGCCGCGGAGCCGAGGTGGGCCGACGCGGGTTCGAGTGCGCGTTTGAATTCTTCGCAGATCATCACGGGAGGTTAGAGCCCGGTCGCGGTGATCGCCAAGAGCGGTTCGGCGGAACGCCCTTCGGCGTCCTAACACCGCGCATACCTGCGTCGCCGAGGGATCCGCTGCACCATCCCGGACAAGGTCGACCAGGCGACCGTCCTCATAGTGCTCTCACTCCACGGCAGCACTGAGGAGAATCTGCGCCAACTCGCGCGGCTGGGAGAACATCGGCCAATGGCCGGTGTCCATCTTGACCAGCCGCCAGCGCTTGCCGTTCAGCAGCTCAGCCACATCTTCGTCGGGCTCGGCGTCGTCAGGCTCGGCCCCTGGCATCACGCACAGGATGTATGTCGCCGGAAGTTCACCGAGCGGCCCCGACAGCACAGCGGGCTCGGTCAGCGTGGCACCTGGGTGAGGCGTCGAGCCACGCACGAGGCGTGCGATCTGCTCATCGGTGAGACCCTCGCCGTCGTAATGAGCAGCTGGCGCGACCGGCCAAAACCCTCCGCTCTCGGCGATCGATGCCTCCACTGCCGCCCCGCCGTCCGGCCAGGCGGAGACAAACGACTCGCCGTCAGTTGGAACGCTTGAGTCGACGAATACCACGCGGGCCAGTCGGTCACCGATCCGCTCCGCGGCCTGACCTACCGGGATGCCCGAGTAGCTGTGACCCACCAGGACTACGTCACGCAGACCCTGGCGTTCCACCTCGGCAACGATGTCCTGGACGTGAGTCGCTTGCCCCGCCGGTACACCCTGCTTGTCAGCAAGACCGGACAGCGTCAACGGATAGACGCCATGGCCAGCCGCGCGCAGATACGGCACCACCTCGCCCCACGCCCACGCCCCGAGCCGCGCACCTGCAACCAGCACGAAATTCGCCATGCCGGCACCGTAGCCGGGCAGCCTGACGATCTCCTGGAAAATATTTTCGATACACGCCCTAGGGGCCTAGGTGCTCGCCGGCACCAGGACGACGGCCGTCCCGTACGCGCACACCTCGGTGCCGACGTCGGCCGCGTCCGTCACGTCGAAGCGCATCATCAGCACGGCGTTCGCGCCGCGCGCCTTCGCCTGCTCGATGAGGCGTTCCATGGCCTGGTTGCGGGTCTCCACCAGGGTCTTGGTGAGGCCCTTCAGCTCGCCGCCGATCATCGATTTCAGGCCGGCGCCGATCTGGCTGCCCAGATGGCGGGAGCGGACGGTGAGGCCGAAGACCTCGCCGATGACCTGCTCGACCCGGTAGCCGGGGACGTCGTTCGTCGTCACGACCATCACACCGGTCTGCTGTGCGCCGGGGCCGCCGCCGTAATCCTCGATACCCATGGCATCCACTCTGGCGGCGCCGCGCGGTGCCCGCATCCGGAGGAGGGGGCCGGGGCTTCGGACCAGCCGGGTTGCGCCCCCGGGCGGACCCGCGTATTGGGCATATCGGGCGAAGTCACGGTGCGTCAGCGGGACCTTCCGGTCCTCCGTCGCCATAGTCGTCCCTGGCAACCGCCTGGTTGCCGCCCCGTGCCGCGTGCCGCGGCCGGGCGGACGTCTTCTCGGAGGAGCCGGCTCATGCTGAAGCCCACCAGGACCATCCTCGCCCTCACCGCCGGAAGCCTGGTGCTCGGCCTGGTCGGGGCGGGCACGGCCGTCGCGGCCGATCACTCGGTACCCCGCGGACCGGTCCTGGCGTCCCCCGTCGATGACGAGGAAGACGACTACGGCCGGGACGACGAGTACGACAACCGCAAGCACGCCCGCGGCGTCGTCATCTCGCGCGGCCCCCTGACCGTCCGCAACAGGCCGACCACCCACTCCCACAAGGTGGGCCGGGTGCACCCGCACGAGAAGCTCTCCATCGAGTGCAAGACGCGCGGCGAGCGGGTCGACGGGAACAACCTCTGGTACCTGCTGGAGGAGCGGGACGACCACGACTCCCTGGACGAGGACCGCAAGGGCGCGATGACCCCGAAGTCGGCGAAGGCCGCCAAGGACCGCGACGACCGCTGGGTCTCCGCCCGCTACGTCAAGAACCTGGGCGAGGTCCGCTACTGCCGCTCCTAGGCACCGCCCCGCGGCGGGCCTAGGGCCGCATCTCCGGGCGTACGGTTCGCGGTCCCACGCACCGCGCACCGTACGCCCGTACTCGTGTCCGCAGTTCCCGGTCCGCCGTGACGACGACGCACCCGCCGCGCTCCGCGCAGGCGGCCGCGAGCTCCACGATCCGGTCGTCGCCGCTGCCCGACGCCTCGTCCACCCGTACGCCGGGCACCGAGGCGACGCCCCGCGCGGCGCCTTCGACGACGAGGACGATCTCCTCGCCCTCGTCGCGCAGCGCCAGCCGGTCGCGCAGCCGCTCGGCGGCGCCGCGCCGGTCCCGCCACCAGCCGTCCGGCACGGACCCGACGACGTTGGCACCGTCCACGATCAGTACGTTCGTCTCGTCCACCTCCCCAGTATGGCGAGCCGGGCGGAAGCCGCCGTACCGGCGGCGGTGCCTGCCGTACCGGCCGTACTAGAAGTTGCCGTAGTTGACCTGCCAGGTCGCCAGACCCATCCGGCGCCAGATGGCCACCACGCGGTCGCGGTCGTCCAGGGAGACCCGGACCGCGTACCGGTCGCGTACGTGCGCGTTGAACAGCTCCGCCTTGACGATGTCGTCGCGGCGCGTGTCGCCCGCCGCCCGCATCCACAGTTCGTCGTACGGGACTTCGTGCTCCTGCAGCCAGGCCTCGGTCGGTTCCCGGTGCTCCTCCCCGCGCCCGGACAGCAGGACGATGATGTCGCCGTCGGCCCGCCGGAAGGAGTGCAGCGCGTCGCGCACCGGGGTGTTCAGCGTGTCGAGGCCGCAGCGCGTGAAGTCGTACGGATTGCGGTCACCGGTCATCGCGAGCGTGCCGTCGATATCGCACATGACCGCCGTGGGCAGGGCCGGGTCGGGGACGTACGGGGACACGTCCGGCTGGTCGTTGAGCCAGTCCGCGGTGAGCCTCCAGCCGCCCTTCTTGGCCTTCGCGTGCTTGTCCGCGAGTATCCGGATGATCTCCTCGCCGACCTGCCGTTCGCGCGCGGCGTCGCGCCGCAGGCACTCCTCCACGGGCACGTCGGTGTAGTCGTGCACCACGAAGGCGGCCCGTCCCGCGACGGCCGCCTTGAGCCGCTTGGGGATGTGCGAGGTCAGGTGGGTGTTGTCGACGACCACGTCGAAACCGCCCTCGACGGCCGCGCTGACGGCCGCGTCCTGGATGTCCAGCACGGTCTGCTCGTGCTTGTACGAGCGCGCGCGCTCGGGGTCCGGCACGTCGAGCATGGCCCGCAGGTCGTCGAGGTTGACGCGGCGCATCCGGCCGCCGGACTCCGCCTGGAGGGCGCGCGCGGCGGTGGTCTTCCCGGAGGCCGGCAGACCCGTCATGACGTGGACCACCGGAAGCGCGGGGGGCGCGGCCGGGGACGCGGGGGTCTCGGTTTCGGGTGCTTCGGACACGGGTTCAGTTCTCCTCGTCGTTCGTGAAGGGGTCGGACGCCTCGGGCCGCACCTGCCGCCAGGTGACGAGCTCGGTCGTCCTGCCGTCGAGGCGCTGGAACAGTGCGCCGCGGACCCCGCTGTCGCGGATCGTCGCCTTGGCGGCGCGCGCGAACGCGCCCCGGTCGCCCGCCAGGTGGGCCAGCGAGGCGTACGCCTCGTCGATGGCGCGCTCGCGGAGCGCGGCCTCGGCCTCCAGGCGTTCGATCACCGAGCGCACCCAGTGGTCGAACTCGTCGGGCACCTGCTCCAGCAGCGCGTCGAGCGGCTTGCCGCCCGAGGCCTCGATGTCGGCGACGGTGCAGTTCAGGCCCTGGGCGAGCTGCTTGACGGGCAGGCCGGCGAACCGCTGGATGCCGTGTCCGCGCCAGATGTCCCGCTCGGTCGCCCCGGTGAGCACCTTGTGGAGGCGTACGTACTCGGCGATCTTGGCCTTGGCCCGGATGCCGGAGGCGAAGCGCAGGACGAAGCCCTCCGCGTCCGTACCGGTCGCGGCAGCGCCGCCCGGCAGGGTGCTGGACCCGGTCAGCGCGAGCAGCTCGTCCAGCGGCATGGCGGGCCACACGGTGACCACGGAGCCGATGCCCTGCCAGTGACCGGCTGCTTCGGCGAGCGGCACTTCGGCGCCGTCCGCTCCGTACGCGGCGAGCAGGACCAGGTCGCGGCGGTCCCCGTAGTCCACGACGATGCGGTTCTGCGGGTACACGATCTCCGCGAGGTAGGTGGTGCCGGGGACCAGCGCCGAGGTGTCGCGTCCGTCGAGGCGGCGCTGCGCCCAGACGGCCTGCGTGCTGGTGAAGGAACCCCTGGAGGCGGCCCGCCATTTGCCGGCGTAGTGGAAGAGCACCCCGAGACTGCCGTCGACCTTGTCGTACACCTCGAACGGCTCGTCGTCCGGCAGGGCCGGCGCGTACGGACGGCCCGACTCGTGCTCGCCGACGTTGAAGAACTTGGGCAGCGGCAGCGCGACGACCTCGCCGGTGACGTCGTCGGCGACGAGTCCGCGGCAGCGCGTGGTGACCTGGTTCCAGACCTGCTCGTACTGGGCGGTCCGGGTGTAGCTGTAGAGGGACAGCGGCAGCTCGGGGTGGGCCTTGCGGGCCACGTATCCGGCGTCGATGGCCTCGGTCAGCGCCTGCGCGGGCATCAGGTCGTGCAGAGTCAGGCGGTCCTGGCTCATGGGGTTCCTCCCGGTTCGAGATGCCTCATTCTCGGGTGCGGGAGGCCCTGGCCGAAACCGAATATCGGCTCGTCAGCGCAGGTCCGACGTCCCGTTCGGGCCCGCGCCGCCCAACCGGTTGATGTCGCGCGGCCGCAGGATCCGCTGGGTGCCGGCGTCACCGGGCCCGGCCGCGGCGACGGCGATCATGGCGCGGCCGAGTGCCTCGGTGGTGGTCACGAGGTGGGGCGCGAAGCGGCGCAGGACCGGGAAGAGCGGCGCGGTGACGGCGTAACCGGCCCGGTAGAGGGGGGTCTTGGAGGGAATCCCACGGTCCGGCTGCACGATCCCCGGACGGAACATGTACGCCTCGAAGGGGAGCTTCAGCAGGTCGTTCTCGGTCTTCCCCTTGACCCGGGCCCACATGGAGCGGCCGCTCTCGGTGCTGTCGGTGCCCTCGCCGGAGACGTAGGCGAAGGTCAGCCGCGGGTTGGCGGCGGCGAGGGGGCGGGCGGCGGCGAGCGTCAGGTCGTAGGTGATCCGCCGGTATTCCTCCTCCTTCATGCGGAAGGAGGAGATGCCGAGGCAGAAGAAGCACGCGTCGTACGAGGACAGGTCCGGCCCGGGAACCGACAGGTCGGTCGGATCCGCCCGGACGAGCTCGCGCAGCTTGGGGTGGGTGACGGCGAGGGGGCTGCGGCCGACGGCGAGCACGCTTTCGACGGACTCGTCGCGCAGGCATTCGCGCAGCACGCCGCGTCCGATCATGCCGGTCGCGCCGAAGAGGATGACGTTCACGGGTCCAGCCTAGGGCCTGTCATCGAACTCCCGTCGTCGCCCGAAGGGCGGCCTCGGGAGTTTGACGACAGGCCCCAGGGCCGGGTCGCCGCGGTCAATGGGAGACGCACAGCTCGTTGCCCTCGGGGTCCGTGAGGGTGGTCCAGGTGAAGGGGCCCTGGTTGCCCTCGTGCAGGTGCTCGGCCCCCTTGGCGAGGAGCCGCTCGACCAGGGCCCGCGGATCTTCCTCGCCGGTGCGGACGTCGAGGTGGAGACGGTTCTTGACGGTCTTGGGCTCCTCGATGAACTGGAAGAGGATGCGGGGCGCCCGCTCGAGGCCCTCGGGGTGGCGGATCCCCTGGCCCGCCTTCCAGACGAGGACGCCCCGGTGGGTGGTGGTGTCCTCCTCGGTCGCCCGCCCTGCGGCGATCATCTTGCGGATGAACTCCTCGTCGCTGGGCTCGACTTCCCATCCGAGGGCCTCGGCCCACCAGTCGGCGAGGGCGTGCGGCGCGGCGGAGTCCATGGTGACCTGGAACGTGTAAGCCATGCGGCGACCCTACCCGGGGCGCTCCGTCGATCCGCGGCAGGAACGCCGTCGGGGCGGGACCCGAGGGGGAACTTCCCTGCCGGGGCGCCCGGTTCGACGGCCGCCCGGCGGACCGCCCGCCGGCCCGCGTCACGTCCCGTCCCCGCCCGTCCCCGCCCGTCCCCGCCCGGCCGTGACGACCGAGGGCCGAGGGCCGAGGGCCGACCGGGAGCCTGCGGGTCGCTCCTCCTCGCGTGCGCCCGGCATCGCTAGCATTTCCGGGGACGACGTCCCCTCCCGCTCCCCCGTCCCGGGTGTCCCAAGCCGCCCCTCGCGGACCGGCCCGCGCAATGACCAGAGGCACCCCATGACCTCCACCCCACCCCGGCGGCACGGGATCCTGCACCCCCTGGCCGCGCGGCTGTTCCCGCCGGAGGCGGACGGCGCCGAGTCTCCCCACGGGGTGCTGCCCCCGCTGCTGATCGCCCTCACCTTCGTCAGCGGCGTGGTCGACGCGGTGAGCTACCTGGGCCTCGGCCACGTCTTCGTGGCCAATATGACGGGCAACGTGGTCTTCCTCGGCTTCGCGCTCGCCGGGGACCGGTCCCTGTCCGCCCCGGACTCCCTGCTCGCCGTCGGTGCCTTCCTGGCCGGGGCGGCGGCCGCCGGACGGCTGCGGCGGACCACCGAGGCGCCCAGGATGTTCGCACCGCTGGTGGCGGTCCAGACGGTCCTGGTGGGCGGGGCGCTCGCCCTGACCGCGCTCGGCGCCGGACCGCCTGGCGTCATCGCCCTGCTCGCGCTCGGCATGGGCCTGCAGAACGCCGTCGTGCACCGGCTCGCCGTCCCCGATCTCACCACCACCGTCGTCACCAGGGCCCTGACCGGACTGGCGGCCGACCCGTGGGGGCCGGGTCCGCTCCGCCGCCTCGTGACGGTCGTGGCCCTGCTCCTCGGAGCCTTCACCGGCGGTGTGCTGACGCTCCGTCATGGTGCTTTGTGGGCACTGGCCTTGGCCGTGGGTCTGCTGGGCTGCGTAGCCCTCGCCCCTCGGTGGGACGGCACCGGGCGACGGCCGTAGGGCCGGACTGCCTCCGGGGCGCGCGCCGACCGCCGGGCACGTCGGCTCGACAAGCACCCTCCACGGTGCGCGTGTTCAGCCGTCCGCCATGCCCGCACGCCTTTTCCGGCCGCACGCACCGGTATTCCGGGTGACTGCGCCACAAAGACGGCCTTTCGTGGCGGCACTTCGCCTCCGACACTTCACCTCCGGCGCTTCGACTTTGACCTCCAGCCCTTTACCTCCGGCGTTTCGGCGGCGGCCTTTCGGCGCGGCGTTTGCAGCCGGCGTTTCCAGGCCGCCCTTTCCGCGGTGCCGTTCCGCTCGGGCATTTCGATCCGCCCCCGCTCACTTCAGCGGACGATCACGTCCGCGTTCCACGAGGAACGCCACGAAGGTCAGCACCCACGCCCCGACCGCCACCCAGAGCAGCACCGTACCGAGGGGCCGCAGCCACGCCACCCCGGTCGGGGCGGCCGCCGAGAGGCAGGCGGTCGCCGTCATGCCGAGCGGGAAGACGCTCGACCAGCGCCGGATGTCGTAGCGGGGCCTGGGCCGGACCGCCTCGGCGGCGAGGAGCACGGCGTACCAGGCCAGGGAGAGGCCGAGCGCGGCCAGGGTGACGGTACGCAGCCCCGCGTGGGCCCATCCCGTCCACAGCGGTGACGCCGTGAGCCCGGATCCGGCGAGGGCGGTGATGGAGAGCGCCCCGCCGGCCACCCAGTGGTCGCCCGCGCCCGAGACGATCTGGCGGAAGTCGAAGCGCACGAGCGCCTCGGCGTAGAGCAGCAGCCCCAGGCAGAAGGCGGCCAGCGCGGCCCGGCCGAGCCAGTCGTGGCCGGTGGGGGCGGCCAGGGTGCCCGCCAGGACGGCGAGCCCCTGGGTGGCCACGCAGACGAGGAACGCCGCACCGGGCATCCGGTAGCCCCAGTGCCGCAGTACGGCGACCAGCAGTTCCGGCCAGAGCGCGGCGGCCAGCACCAGCAGCCCGAGTGCCACGGACTGCCACCCGAGGAGGGAGAGCCGGGCGCCGAGAACGGTCGTGGCGGCCACGGCGGTGAGGGCCGCCGGGGTGTCGGCCTCGGCGCGGAACCGCCGGCGATCACCCAGGAGCCGGGCGGTGAAGTCGGCGGCGAGTACGAGCCACAGCGCGGCGGAGACGACCAGTGCGGCGATCGACAGCGCGTCCCGGCCGATCAGGTGCAGGCCGGCCGAGATGATCCCGGCCGCCATGACCGCGGCGCCGGCGGCCGGCGACAGCTCCGCCCACCACCGGGCACCCACAAGGACTCGCACCCCGCCAAGGGACACCACCGCAGCGGGTCGGGCCGCTGCGGCGCGCCATCGCGGCGGCGGCGATGACCCTTCCGGGCGCGGGGAAGGGCCCCTCCCCCACCATTCGATATTCCGATTATTCCCGTCCCAGGAATGGGAATGACGAACACATTTATGACAACCCGCCGCATTCTCCCGATCGCCCCGACACGCCCACGCCCAGGCGGAATTGCCCCGATTCACCGGTACTGTCATCGTCAACGCACCGCCGATTCACTGGCCCTTCAGAGGGCCTCTCTTTTTGCACATGGGAGAATGAAATGCAGGCCTTGGCAACGGAGCCCGCACGCCAGGCTCCTCCCGCCCAACCCGCGAGCTTCATCCAGGAAGTCCTGCGCGGTGTCGCCCAGGTCGATTTCATGCCGAGCGCGATCACGGGCATCTTCTTTCTCGCCGCCCTTGCCGCCGCCGGCTGGCAGTACGCCCTCTACGGACTTCTCGGCGCGGTCGTCGGCACCGCCACCGCCTACGCGTTCGGCATCGACCGCGAGATCGTCTCGGCCGGCCTGCGCGGTTTCAACGGCACCCTCGTCTCACTCGGGTTCGCCGTCTTCCTCGGGTGGGACCACCTGTCCACGCTGCTGCTCGCGATCGGCGGCAGCGTCACCGTGGTGGTCGTCACCTCGGCGCTGGCCACCATCCTCGGCACCTGGAACATCCCCACGTTCACCGCGCCGTTCTGCATCATCGCGAGCGTCATGACCATCGCGGCGCCCAGCTTCTCCCGGGTGTGGCACACCGGCCCCGATCTGGCGGCGCTGCCCGCGGCCGCCGGCGGCACCACGGAGCTGGACTGGGGCCAGCTCTGGCGCGCCTTCTTCGCCAACGTCGGTCAGATCTTCTTCATGCCGCAGTGGTACGTCGGCCTGATCTTCCTCGCCGGCATCTTCTTGGCCAGCCGGGTGGCCGGGGTGATGGCCTGCGTCGGCAGCGTCACGGCCATCTTCGTCGCCTGGGCGATGGGTTCACCTTCCGAAGGCGTCTCGCAGGGGCTCATGGGCTACAGCAGCGTGCTCGTTGCGATGGCCCTGTGCGGGGTCTTCCTCGTCCCGTCCAACTGGAGCTTCGCGTTCGCCGTCCTGGGCGCCGCCGCGGCGACCGGACTCACGGCCTCAATGACCGCCTTCTTCGCGCCGTTCGGCGGCCACACCTTCACCTGGCCGTTCGTCCTGACCACGGTCGTCTTCGTCGCCGCCGTCCCCCAGATCCCCCGGCTGCAACGGGCCTGACGCCACCCCGGCCGGAGCCGCCGCAGCAAGGGCAGCAGCGCCGGCAGTACCTGAACCACCTTGAGAGCCGAAAGTGAGTGACCGATGAATCTCGCTCCCCGTGAGATGGACAAGCTCTGGATCTACGTCGTGGCCGACCTGGCGCGCAAGCGGCGGGACCGGGGCGTCAAGCTCAACTACAGCGAGGCCTGCGCCCTGATCAGCGAGGGCATCCTCGAGGGCGCCCGCGACGGCAGGACCGTCGCCGAGTGCATGGAGCTCGGAAAGCAGATCGTCTCCGCCGCCGACGTCATGAAGGGCGTACGGGAGATGCTTCCGCTGCTCCAGGTCGAGGCCGCCTTCGTGGACGGCACCAAGCTCGTCTCCTGCCACGACCCCGTCGGCGCCTGAACGGTGGCGGCCATCGCACCCGAACGGCCCGGCCGCGCACCGGAGTCGGCGGCTCGCGTCATCCTGGCCGGCGGTCACGAGGGCGGCGCCGCGGCAGGTGCCGTGCACCCCGGCCGGCCGCTGGCCGAAGCCGTGCGCGCGGCGCTCGCCGCCTCGGCCGAGCCGGTGTGCGTGGTCCCGATGACGCTGGGGCGCGACCCCGGGCTGATCGCCGACTGCGCCCGCGCGCTGCGCTGGCTGAGCCGGGAGGAGGAGCCCGGGCGGCTCGTGCTGGCGCCCCCCTTCGCCACTGTGGACCACCTGACCGCGTGGCTCCGTACCGCCGCCCTCAAGGCGGTGCGCGAGGCTCCCGACACCTCCGCCGTTCTGGTCACGGCACCCGCCGCGGGTCCCTTCGAGGACGCCGATCTGTTCCGGGTGGCCCGGCTGGTGCGCCAGTACGGGCACCACCGCTGGGTCGAGGTCGCCTTCGACGGCGGCGACCCGGACCTGGCGGAGGGCGCGGAGCGGTGCCGCCGGCTCGGCGCCGGCCACGTTTCCCTGGTCCGGGCCGCGTTCGCCCCGCCCACCGAGCTCCCGGCGTGGGTCCTGGACACCGGTCCGCTGCTTTCCGACGCGGCGATCGCCCAGGTCGTACGGACCCGCTCGCAGGAGGCGCTGCATCGGCTGGCCCACGGTCAGGACGGCGTGGCGCAGGGCCTGGACGCCGAACACGGGCACGGGTACGCGCACTCCCACGGCCCGGGCGGCGACCACCACCACGCGGACCCGGACGCCCACGACACGGACGCACACCACACGCACGCGCACGCCCACGGCGAGGGCCACCGGCACGCGCACGGCCAGGGTCACGGCCACCCGCACGGCCATTCCCCCCACTGATCCGAAGGAAGGGAAGTACCACCATGTCAGGTGGCGCCACATACCTTTACGGCGAAGGCACCGTAGAGATCAACGCCGGCCGCCGCAAGGCCAAGGTCACCGTCTCCAACACCGGTGACCGTGCCGTCCAGGTCGGCTCGCACTACCACTTCTTCGAGGTCAACCGAGCCCTCGACTTCGACCGCAACGCCGCCTACGGCATGCACCTCGACCTCCCCGCCGGCACCGGCGTCCGCTTCGAGCCGGGCGACACCCGCGAGGTCGAGCTCACCGCGTACAGCGGCCACGGCCGGCTGATCGGTTTCAGCTCCCTCGTCAACGGCGGTCTCGGTTCCACCGACACCCGCGTCCGCGCGATGAACCGGGCGGTCGAGCTCGGATTCCTGGGAGCCCGGACGGAGACGGCCCAGCAGGCCGCGGCAGCGCAGGCCGCCGCGCCGGCCGTGGAGGCCCCCTCGAAGCCCGCGTCGAAGCCCGCTTCGAAGCCCGCCTCCAAGCCGGCCGCCAAGCCCGCCGCCAAGGCACCCGCGAAGACCGCGGCCGCCAAGAAGGCCAAGACCTCCAAGAAGGGCGACAAGTAGCGATGGCTGTCCTGAGCCGCAAGCAGTACACCGACCTGTTCGGGCCGACCGTCGGCGACCGCTTCCACCTGGCGGACACCAACCTGGTCGTCGAGGTCGAGAAGGACCACAACGAGGGCCACTACGGCGACGAGGCCGTCTACGGCGGCGGCAAGGGCATCCGCGACGGCATGGCGCAGGACCCGCAGGCCACGAACCTGCAGGGGGCCCTGGACCTGGTCATCACGAACGTGGTGGTCATGGACGCGATCCTGGGTGTGGTCAAGGGCGACCTCGGCGTCAAGGACGGTTTCATCGCGGGTCTCGGCAAGGCCGGCAACCCGCACACCCAGTCCGGGGTCCACCCCAAGCTGGTCATCGGGCCCGGCACCGAGGTCATCTCCGGCGAGCACATGATCGCCACGGCCGGCGGCATCGACACCCACATCCACTTCATCGCCCCGCAGCAGGCCGAGCACGGCCTGTCCAACGGCATCACCACCCTCATCGGCGGCGGCACCGGCCCCTCCGACGGCACCAACGGCACCACCTGCACCCCGGGTCCGTGGAACATCGGCCGCATGTACCAGGCGTCCGAGGACCTGCCGGTCAACGTCGGCCTGCTGGGCAAGGGCAACGGTTCGCTGCCGGAAGCGCTGATCGAGCAGGTCGAGGCGGGCGTCTGCGGCCTCAAGGTGCACGAGGACTGGGGCACCACCCCGGCCGCACTGAGCAAGGCCCTGGACGTCGCCGACGCCTACGACGTGCAGGTCGCGGTGCACACGGACACCCTGAACGAGTCCGGTTTCTTCGAGGACACCCGCTCCGCCATCGACGGGCGCACCATCCACACCTTCCACACCGAGGGCGCGGGCGGCGGCCACGCCCCCGACATCATGCGGGTGGCCGGCGAGCCCAACGTCCTGCCGTCCTCGACCAACCCGACGCTGCCGTACACCGTGAACTCGGTCGACGAGCTCCTCGACATGGTGATGGTCTGTCACCACCTGTCGCACGACATCCCGGAGGACGTGTCCTTCGCGGACTCGCGCGTGCGTGCCGAGACGATCGCTGCCGAGACCGTGCTGCACGACGAGGGGGTCATCTCGATCTTCTCCTCCGACTCCCAGGCCATGGGCCGCATCGGCGAGTCCTGGACCCGTGCCTTCCAGACCGCGCACCACTGCAAGGACCAGCGCGGCAAGCTCGACGGCGACACCGAGCGCAACGACAACTTCCGTGCGCTGCGGTACCTCGCCAAGATCACGATCAACCCGGCGATCGCCTCGGGCACCGCCGAGCACATCGGCTCCCTGGAGACGGGCAAGCTCGCCGACATCGTGCTGTGGCCGATCGGCTCCTTCGCCGCCAAGCCGAAGATGGTCATCAAGGGCGGACTGATCAACTGGGCGCTGATGGGCGACCCGAACGCCTCGCTCCCGACCCCGCAACCGGTCTACTACCGGCCGATGTTCGGCGCCTACGGCAAGGCCAAGCAGGCCACACGGGTCTCCTTCATGTCGCAGGCCGCGATCGATCTCGGCGTACCGCAGAAGCTGGGCCTGGACAGCAAGGTCCTGCCGGTCAGGCACTGCCGCACCGTCGGCAAGCAGCACATGGTCCGCAACGACGCCCTCCCGGTCATCACCGTCGACCCGGAGACCTACAAGGTCACCCTCGACGGGGTGCCGGCCACCATCGAGCCGGCCCGCGAGCTGCCCCTGAACCACCTGTTCTACCTGGCATGAGCACTGCCGCCAATGCCCCCGTGGTCAGCCCCGCGGCGGTGACGCCGGTACAGGCCCTGCTGGTCAGCCTCCAGCTCACCGACTCGGCCTTCCCCAGCGGCTTCTACACCCTCTCCCACGGCCTGGAGGGCTACGCCCAGGCCAAGGCCGTGACCCCCGAGGGCGTACCCGGACTGCTGGCCGACCTGCTGCGGCATTCGGTCGGGCCTTCCGACGCCACCGCGCTGGCGCTGGCCCACCGGGCCGCGCTGGCCGGTGACTGGGAGGCCCTGGCCGAGACCGACCGGCGGCTGAACGCGGCCAAGCTGAACGAGGGGCTGCGCCGCGCCGCCACCCGGACCGGCCGCCAGCTGCTGGACCTCGCCCGCGAGTGCGTCGGCGGGGAGCCGCTGGAGCAGTACGCGGAGCTCGTGGCGGCCAAGCGGGCCCCCGGTTCGCAGGCCGTGGCCGCCGGGGTCGCGTACGCGGCCGCCGGCGTCCCGGCCGAACAGGCCGTCGTGAGCGATCTGTTCGCCTACTCGGCCAGCTTCACCGGGGCCGCGCTGCGGCTGCGGCTCACGGACCACCGCAAGGCACAGGTGGTGCTGCGCGGTATCGCACCCGTCATCGAGGAGGTGGCGGGGGCGGCCCTGCGCCGTGAACTCGCGGACCTCGGCGGGTGCGTTCCGATGGCCGACGTGATGTCGGGCCGTCACGAGCGGGCCGAGGCGCGGCTGTTCGCCACCTGATTCGCCGTTCCCCCTTCTTCCTTGATCCCTTCGCCAGGCTGTCTTTCCCCTAAGGTGTGTGACTTTGATGACCGAGGACAACGTCCTGCGCGTCGGCATCGGCGGCCCCGTCGGCTCCGGCAAGACCGCGCTGATCGAGGCCCTGGTACCGGTGCTGATCGCGCGAGGCCACCGGCCCGCCGTGATCACGAACGACATCTACACCCAGGAGGACGCCCGCCAGGTCCGCCGCACGCTGGCCGGGGTGCTCGACCCCGAGCGCGTCGTGGGCGTGGAGACCGGCGCGTGCCCGCACACCGCCGTGCGCGACGACCCGACGATGAACCTGGCCGCGGGCGCCGAGATGCTCGAGCGGTTTCCCGATGTCGACACCCTGCTCTACGAGTCGGGCGGCGACAACCTCACCCTCACCTTCAGCCCGGTCCTGGTCGACTTGTTCCTCTTCGTCCTGGACACCGCCGAGGGCGAGAAGATGCCCCGCAAGCGCGGTCCGGGCATCACCGAGTCCGACATGCTCGTGATCAACAAGATCGACATCGCCCAGTACGTCCGCTGCGACATCGGCGTCATGGAGTCCGACGCGCACCGCGTGCGCGAGGGGCGCCCCGTGGTCCTGACCAACTGCCTCACCGGGCAGGGCCTGGAGGACGTGGCCAACTTCATCGAGTCCTTCCGCCGGGTGCCGGCGTGAGCGTCGTGGCAGATCCGCCCCACACGCCGCCCCGCACTCCGCCCCGCGCCCTCTTGCCGCCCGGGCGCCTGGAGGCCGCGCACTACGAACCGCCGCGCGTCCCCCTGGAGGTGCTGCGGCACTCCTCGGTGCCCGACACCCTCGGTGTCGGGCGCCCCGGCAAGGTGGGGCTACTGGAGCTGGGCTTCGAGCGGGTCGGCGGGCGCACGGAGCTGGTGCGGCACTACCAGAAGTCCCCGCTCCAGATCATGCGGCCGCTCTACTTCGACCCGTACCGCCCCGACCTGCCCATCACCTTCCTGATGTCCACGGGCGGCGGTGTCATCCAGGCCGACCGGCTGCGCACGGATCTGTCCTTCGGCCCCGGCACCTCGGCGCACGTCACCACGCAGGCGGCCACCAAGGTCTACCGGATGGAGCACGACTACGCCGTCGCGCAGACCTTCCTGACCGCCGGCCCGGACGCGTACGTCGAATACCTGCCGGATCCGGTCATCCCCTACGTCGACTCCCGCTTCTACCAGCGCACGGTGATCACCGCCGACCCCACGGCCACCGTGCTGGCGAGCGAGACCGTCCTGGCCGGCCGGCTGGCGCACGGCGAGCGCAACGCCTACCAGGTCTTCGCCTCCGACCTCGAACTACGCCGACTCGGCGGGGAGTTGGTCGCGCTGGACACCGTACGACTGGAACCGGGCGGGGCCGGGGAGTCCGGCGGATGCTCCGTCGACGGACCCGCCGTACTGGCCGGCCGTTCCGTAATGGCCTGCTTCTTCGCGGTCAGCCCGCTCGCCCCCGCCCGCGAACTCGCCGACCTGCTGCACACGACCCTGGCCGACCGCGGACTCCCGTACGGGGTCAGCGTGCTGCCGCAGGACTGCGGGGCCTGGGTGCGGGTGCTCGGGGAGCACACCGAGGCCGTGACCCGGGCGCTCGAGGCCGCCTGGGACGCTGTGCGGCGCAGGTTGATCGGCGTACCCGCACCCGACCTGCGCAAGACCTGAACTCCCCGCCGCCTTCCGCCTGTTCACGACCAGAGAGAGTTCCACCAGATGCCCAGTGGCTACGATACGGGTAATACCGCCTGGATGATGGCGAGCACCGCCATGGTGCTGCTGATGACCCCGGGCCTCGCCTTCTTCTACGGGGGCATGGTCCAAACCAAGCACGTGCTGGTGATGCTCAAGATGAGCTTCGCCTGCCTGTCGCTGGTGACCATCCTGTGGGTCACGGTCGGCTACTCCCTCGCCTTCGGCAAGGACTCCGGCGGCGGCATGATCGGCAATCTCGACTACGCCTTCTTCCGGGGCATCGGGATGGACTCCCTGCACGGCTCCATCCCGACGGTGATCTTCGCCTGCTTCCAGATGTCCTTCGCGATCATCACGGTGGCGCTGATCAGCGGCTCGATCGCGGGCCGCGCCACCATGAAGGGCTGGCTCGTCTTCGTCGTCGCCTGGACCATGCTGGTCTACGTGCCCACCGCGCACTGGGTGTTCGCCGCCGACGGCTGGATCAACAAGTCCCTGGGCGCGCTCGACTACGCCGGCGGCCTGCCGGTCGAGCTCAGCTCGGGGGCCTCGGGCCTCGCGGTGGCCATCGTGCTGCGCAAGCGCAAGGACTTCGAGCGCGAAACGATCCGCCCGCACAACCTGCCCCTGGTCATCATCGGGCTGGCGCTGCTGTGGTTCGGCTGGTTCGGCTTCAACGCGGGCTCCGCGCTCCAGGTCGAGGGCAGCGCACCGACCACCTTCCTTAACACCCAACTGGCCGCAGCGGGCGCGATGATCGGCTGGCCGATCATCGAGAAGTGGCGCCTGGGCCACGTGGAGATGCTGGGCGTGGCCTCGGCGGCGGTCGCCGGCATGGTGGCCATCACCCCCGCCTGCGGCGAGGTCTCCCCGCTCGGCGCGCTGATCATCGGCTTCACCGCCGGTGTGGTGTGCTGCTTCGCCATCAACATGAAGTTCAAGATCGGCGTCGACGACACCCTCGACGTGGTCGGCGTGCACGGCTGGGGCGGCATCGTCGGCGTCCTCTCCATCGGCTTCTTCGCGACGGCCGCGATGAGCGGCAAGAAGGGCCTCTTCTACGGGGGCGGCCTGGACCAGTTGTGGCGTCAGGCCGTCGGCGTCCTGGCGGTCGGCTCCTTCGCCTTCGTCATGACCTGGCTCATCGCCAAGGCGATCGACAAGGCCGTCGGCTTCCGCACCTCGGAGGAGTACGAGAACGTACCCGGCCGGGACGAGGAGGTCGCCTACGACAACGAGACCCTGGACGAGATCCGCGACCGGATCGGCGGAGCCGCGGCCGCGCCCCGCGAGCCCGCCGCGGTGGGCGCCGCCAAGGGCGCGTCGGAGCAGCAGGACGCCGCGCTGCTCGCCGAAATCGTATCCGTACTGGACCGACGAGAGCGTGACAAGTGACCGCGCACACGATTGCCGCCGCCGTATCGGCGGTCTCCGCCGCACCCGCCGTCGCCGACTCCGGAAACGCGTCCTGGCTGATGATGGCCACGGCCCTGGTGCTGCTGATGGCTCCCGGAGTGGCCTTCTTCTACGGCGGCATGGTCCGCACCGGCCAGATCGTCGCCATGCTGAAGATGATCTTCTTCTGCATGGTGATCGTCACCGTGCTCTGGTTCGCGATCGGGTACTCCCTGGCCTTCGGCCCGGATGCCGGCGGGCTCGGCGTCATCGGCACGCTCGACCACGCCTTCCTGCGCGGGATCGATGCCCGGTCGCTGACCGGCTCCGTTCCCACGGTCACCTTCGTGGTCTTCCACCTGTCCTTCGCGGTCGTCACCGTGGCCCTGATCGCCGGCTCCATCGCGGGCCGCGCGAAGATGGGCGGCTGGATCGCCTTCGTCATCGCGTGGACCCTTCTGGTCTACATCCCCATGGCCCACTGGGTGTTCGACCCGGCCGGCTGGGTCGCCAAGCAGCTCGGCGCCGTCGACTTCTCCGGCGGCACGGTCGTGGAGATCGGATCGGGGGCCGCCGGACTCGCCCTCGCCATCGTCGCGGGCAAGCGGGCGGACTTCGACCGCCAGGGCATCCGGCCGCACAACCTGCCGCTCGTGGTCATCGGACTGTCCCTCATGTGGTTCGGCTGGTTCGGCTTCAACACCGGTTCCTCCCTGGAGACCCCGGGCGGCGCGGCGATGGCCTTCCTCAACAGCCAGCTCGCGGCGGGTGCGGCGATGGCTGGCTGGGCGGTGACCAGTTGGTGGCGCACCCGGCAGGTCGGCCTGCTCGACATGTGCATGGGCGCCGTCACCGGACTGGTCGCCATGACCCCGCTGGCCGGCGGGGTGAGCCCGGTATGGGCCACCGTCATCGGCTTCCTCGCCGGGCTTACCTGCGCGTTCGCGATCAGCTGGAAGTACCGGCTGGGCGTGGACGACACCCTGGACGTGGTGGGCATCCACGGCTGGGGCGGCATCGTCGGCATGGTCATGGCCGGCCTCTGCGCGACCGGGACGCTGACGGGCCACAAGGGCCTCTTCTACGGCGGCTCCTGGGACCTGCTGAGCAAGCAGCTCACCGCCACGGTCGTGCTCGGGCTGTTCTCGTTCGTGATGACCGCACTGATCGGCAAGGCCATCGAGGTCACCATCGGACTGCGCCAGCCCGGCGGAATGGTGGAGAAGGAGCAGGCCTACGCCGACGTCCTCTCCGACGGCCTCGAGCAGCTGTCGGGCGCGGCCCCCCGCGCCGAGGGGGCCGGTGAAGAGCCGGAGAGCGCCTCCGCGCTGGTCGCCCGGCTGCGCGAGGTCCTGCTGACCGCCCCGCAGGGCGGCGACGGCCGGCAGGGCGGCGACGGCCGCAGCTGAGCAGGGCCGCACACGGGCCCCGGGCCCGGTCGCGTCACGCGGCCGGAGCCGGGGCCGGGTCACGCCGCCCACCGGACCAGGTCCCCCGCGTCCAAGGTCCGCCGCCACACGATGCGGCGGCGTACGGCGTCCAGGTCGGCCCGCAGGGGACCGGGCGGCACGGCCAGTACCGGACAGGGGGCGCGCCTCAGGCAGTACCGGGACACCGAGGGCCGCAGTGCGCGCAGCAGCGGGCCGCGCGGACCCGTACCCACCACGAGCAGGTCGCCGGAGTCCCGGACGGTGCCCACCAGGGCCGCGCCCGGGGTGCCCCGGACCGCCAGCCCGGCCAGGGTCACGCCCGCCGGTGCGCCCCCGAAGGCGGTGTCGAGGACCTCCCGCAAGCGCTCGACCGCCGCCTCCCGCGAGGCGGTGAGCAGCGCGGTCCCTCCCCCGCCGCGCCGGGCGCCCGGTCCGCCGAGCGGCGGCTGCCAGGCCAGTACGACCCACAGTTCCGCCTCGCGCGCCCGGGCCTCGGCGTGCGCCGCGTGCAATGCCGCAATGCTCCCGAGGGATCCGTACACCCCCACCACGACTCGTCCCCGCACTGCGCCGTCCTCCCCGTCCGCTGGCTCCGACTCCTCCATGGAACGGCGGCGAAGGGGCTTTCGACCCTCCCCCCGACGGACTCCTGACGGGCCCCTGACGCGGAACGCGCAAGCCCTGACGGCTCCCTGACGCAGGGGCCCGGCGCACCTGCGGTCAGCCGGTGAAGCCGAGGCCGCCCAACGCCTGCTCGATGCGCGCGCGGTGCTGCTCCTCCCAGGCGTCCAGGGATTCCCCCGCCTCCTTCGCCAGCTTGTCCTGGGCGGCCCGGAGGATCTCGTCCTGCCGGGCGGCCGGGGTGACGACGACGCCCTCCTCGTCGGCGACCACGATGTCACCGGGGTGCACGGTCACTCCGCCGACCCGCACGGCTTCGCCGAGGGCGCCGAGCTTCTTCTTGCCGCCCGGGATGGGGATGACACCGCGGGCGAAGACCGGGAAGCCCGCTTCGCGCACCTCCGCGAGGTCGCGCAGGAGCCCGTCGAGCACGAACGCGGCGATGCCGCGGCGCTGGGCGACGGCGCACACGTTGCCGCCGGCGAGCGCGTGGTCCAAGTCACCCGATTCGACGACGATGACCGAGCCGGGCTCGGCGCGGTAGATGGCCGCGTGCAGCATCAGGTTGTCCCCGGGCTCGCACCGCACCGTGTACGCGGGTCCCGCGACGCGCGGCGCGTCCCACAGCGGTCGGATGCCGATGTCCATGACCTGCTCGCGGCCCAGGAAGTCGGCCAGGGTGGTGGGCGGGACGCCCTTGAAACCGTATGGCATGTCAGTCCTTGCTCTCAGTGCCGCCGGCCGTGCGGCGGGCCCGCCGGGGGCAGCAAGATCGTAGGTCACCGCGCCCCGGGAAGCCGCGAAGGGGCCGCGGGGCGGACGGGCGGCGGAGAGAAGAAGCCCTCCGCTGTCGGCGAACCGGCCTCGGCATCCGGCGCGGATGGTGTTTGGCTGGCGCCATGGAGATCCTCATTCTGGGCGGAACGGCATGGCTGGGCCGGGAGTTGTCCCTGCAGGCGATCGAGCGGGGCCACCGGGTGACGTGCCTGGCGCGCGGCGAGAGCGGCCTCGTCGCGGACGGGGCCAGGCTCGTGGTGGCAGACCGGCACGATCCTTCGGCGTACGAACCCCTCCTGGACCGCGCGTGGGACGCGGTCGTCGAGGTGTCCTGGCAGCCGGGGTTCGTCCGCGGGGCGCTGGCCGCGCTCGCGGACCGGGCCGGGCACTGGACCTACGTCTCCTCCATCAGCGCCTACGCCTCCCACGCGGCCCCGGACGCCGACGAGTCCGCGACCCTGCTGGCCCCGACCGAGGCGAGCGAGGCCGACCGCTCGGCGTACGGCGAGGCCAAGGTCGCCTGCGAGCAGGCCTCCACGGCCGTCGTCGGCGATCGGCTCCTGATCGCCCGCGCCGGCCTGATCGGCGGCCCGGGCGATCACAGCGACCGCTCCGGTTACTGGGCAGCCCGCGCCGCGGCCGATCCGGTGGGGCCGATGCTGGTCCCCGACGAACCGGACCTCGCCACCCAGGCCGTCGACGTACGGGACCTCGCCGGCTGGCTCCTCGACTGCGCGGCGAACGGAACCACCGGCACCTACGACGCGGTCGGCCCGGTGGTTCCGCTCGCGCGGTGGATCGAACTGTCCCGCGCGGCCGGGGGACACACCGGTCCGGTGGTCCCCGCCGGCTCCGAGTGGCTGCTCGCCCACGACGTGGCCGAGTACATGGGTCCCGGTTCGCTGCCGATGTGGGTCGTCGAGAAGGGCTGGGAAGGCTGGGCGGCGCGGAGCGGGGCGGCCGCGCGCGCGGCGGGCCTGCGCCACCGGCCGCGGGCCGAGCTACTGGCCGACACCCTGCGCTGGGAGCGCGCACGAGGCCTGGACCGGACCAGGCGCGCGGGCCTCGGCCCCGGACGCGAACGCGAACTGCTCGACGCACTCGCGGCCGAGGCCGGCTGAGAGCCGGCCTCGGGCCCGGCGCCCGGGGCCTGCGCCCGGGGCCGGCGGAGCGCGGAGTCCTGGGCCGGTGCAGTGCCGGTCGCCCAGGTCGGCCCGCTCCGCCGTTATTGTGTGGCCATGGAGATCCGCACCACCCCACGGACGAAGCCCGCCGGCATCCACGGCGACCGTGCCTGAGGCCGCGGCCCCGGCCCCGGCCGTGGACGCACCCCGTCGCGGCGCCTGGCTCCGCACCGGCATCAGCCGGGACGGCGGCCCGCTGCGGGAAACCGAGCACGTCGTGTGGCTCCAGACCGGCAGCCTGTACGCGGACAACCGCGGGTTCGCGGGAACCACCTCGTACGACGGCCGGCAGATCACCTTCCACCACCACGTCGGCACCCCCGGCCACGACGTCGGGGTCCTGCGCCCCGACGGCGAGCGCCTGATCGAGACGGGCACCAACCTCGACGGCAGCACCTTCCTGGAGGTGTGGTCCCCGTTGCCCCACGCCCAGGGTCCCACCGGCTGCTGGCTCGCCGCGGGCACCCAGACCGTGCGGGTGGGCAGCCACGTGGTGCACGTCGACGCCGCCGGGCACGGCACGCACCACGTCCTGCCGCCCGCCGACTCCGCGCCGCCGACGCCGCCGGATCAGCCGGGCTGACCCGCTCCGGTGTCCGCGGTCCCGGCCGTACGGGCCTGCCCGCGGCCGAGCAGTTCCGCCAGGCCGCGCCGGGTGGCGGCCATGACCACGCGGTCCTCGGGCCGCAGGACGTAGCCGGGGCGCAGGTCCCACACCAGGGCGGGCCGCCTGGCCGTGTCGTAGCCCGGTTCCGTGGCGAGGCCGGGACGGCGGTTCGCCGGGGCGGCGGTGTCCAGGGCGACGACCCGCCAGGCGCCGGGCCGGAACGATTCCGCGACGGTGCGGCCCTCCAGCTGGGGATGGCCGGCCACCTCCAGCACCGCGAACACCAGCACCCTGCGCTCCACCGGGATCGCGCCGAGCACCTGGCGGCCCATCATGGCTCCGGCGAACGCGGGCGCGGCCAGGTGGGAGACGCTGCGGCTCCGGGTGAGGGCCGCCGGGTGGGCCTCGCGCAGGGTGCGGTAGACGGCGGTGGCGAACTCGTTGTCGTACAGCCGCATCACCACCCGTACGTCGGGTTTCACGGAGCGGGCGTAGAGCGCGGCCTCCAGATTGGTGGTGTCCGAACTGGTCACCGCGAGCAGGGCGGCTGCACGGTGGATCCGGGCGGCCTCCAGGACCCCCTCGTCGGTGACGTCGCCGACCACGACGGGCACGTGCAGGCGGCGTGCGAGGGCGATCCCGCGGGCCCCGGGGTCGGACTCCACGCACACCACGGGGATCCCCAGCTCCCGCAGCCGGGCGAGCACCCGGGCGCCGACCTTGCCGAGGCCGAGCAGCACGACGTGCCCGGAGAGCCCGCGCGGCGGCCTGCGCAGGGCCGTGGCGGTACGGAAGGCGCCCAGTGCTTCGAGCGCGGCCGCGACCAGGACGGGCAGCAGGAGCAGCCCGACGAAGCCGGCCAGGATCTGCAGGAGTTGCTGCTCGGTGGGCTGGTCGAGCGCGGGGTCGTTGATCGCGAAGACGTCGAGCAGGGTCAGGTAGACGGCGTGCAGCGGGGTGTCGCCCGTGACCAGGGAGGAGGCCACGGCCAGGGCGCCGACGGCGGCCGTGATCCCGGCCAGCGACCAGCGGAGCCTGCGGGAGAACAGCGAACCCACCGGGAGGGAGACCTGGTTGAGCCGCCGCCCTTCCGGTGCGGCCGTCGCGTGGGAGACCGCTTCCAGTGCGACGATCCCGCGCCCGGTCGCGGCCGCCACGGACCGGGCGTCCGGGAGGAGTTGCGGGCCCCGGTCGCCGCCGAGCTCGGATCCGTCGGCGCCGGCCGGGTCCACGGCGGTGGCGGAGAGCAGGGCCAGGGTGCACAGGCCCGGGTCGGCCACCTCGCCGGGGCCGGGAGGTGTGCGTTCCACTGCGCGCAGGAGCAGACCGTCGGCCTGGATCACCTTGCTGGTGCCGGCGACGGCGGAGGCGACGAGTGCGGGGGCGGCCGTATCGGCGTCGGAGAGCACGGTCGTGGCGGAGTCGAGCCCCTGCCGGTCGATCCCGGGTTCCGCGATGAGCGCCGCCTGGTCGAGCAACTCCTCGAGGTGCTGGCCCAGTTTGCGGTTGTAGAGGCGGATGACGAGCCGCAGCCTGGGGTTCAGCCGCCGGGCCATCAGGGCGGCCCGTACGTTCGTTTCGTCGTCCTCGTAGACGAGCGCCAGCGCCGCCGCCCCGGCCACCCCGGCGGCGGAGAGGGCCTCTTCGTCGGGGGCGGGAGCCTCCAGCACCCGCAGTTCCGGTACGGGCACCTCCCCCGCGCCGGCCCGGTCCGCGGCGGCCGTGCGGAGCCGTGCGGCCGGGAACCGCCCCAGCAACGCGCGCCCGGCCCCGACCCGGGCGCGGGTCCGGCCCTGTCCGCCGCCCGCCCCGGGGCGCACCTCTCGGGCGGCCGGTACGACCAGTGTCACCCGCTCCTCGTACACGTCGCGGAGCTCCGCGGCCAGCCGGTGGGCGAGCCCGTCGTCCCCGCACACGACCATCAGGTCGGCGGATTCGGTCTGTTGAGGATGCGTGGAAGGAGAGGACACCGCCCCAGCATGCCGTGTCGGCCGGTTCGGCCGGGCGGCGGCCGCACCGCGAGGGTGGGCGCGAGGAGCGGGTGGCGCGACGAGCGGGCGTCAGTGGATGACGGTGAAGCTGCGCCAGGGCAGGGCTTCGGGGGCCGTGACGTTCGAGAGGGTCGTGGCCACGTAGGTGCCGTCGCCCCGGTCGAGCTTGCGGCAGTCCTCCGTCTGGTACAGGACGACGTCCACGACGGTGTTGTTCTCCACGTGGGTCGCCCCCTTCGGCAGGGCGATCTTGTGGCAGCCCTTGACGGAGGTGTTGCTGTAGCTCACCTCGACCGGCGAGTCGTGGCCGCGGAACTCGAGCATTCCGACGGTGCTCCGGCCCAGGCCCGAGCAGGCGGTGGCCGTCAGCAGCAGCGCTGCCGTTCCCGCGATGATGCTGATACGCCTGCTGTGGGACATGGCGCGGTCCTCGTCTGTGCGGTGGTGGCGGTCCTACGCACAGACTGCCCCGGCACGGCGCGCGCGGCCCCCGCTGCTCCGCCGTCCGGGTGAACGCGGCCCCGCGGCCGCCGGCGGTGTGCCGGTGCCGCGGGCGGAGCCCACGGGCGCCGCCGGGCTCCGGGCCGGCCGCCGGTCACGACGGGCCGACCCGGACGCCGGGATCAGACGAGGTCGAACCGGTCCAGGTTCATCACCTTGTCCCAGGCGGCGACGAAGTCCTTGACGAACTTCTCCTTCGCGTCGTCGCTCGCGTAGACCTCCGCGAGCGCGCGCAGCTCGGAATTCGACCCGAAGACCAGGTCGACCCGGCTGCCGGTCCACTTGACCTTGCCCGTGGCGTCGTCGCGGGCCTCGAAGGTGTTCGCGTCCTCGGCGGTCGGCTTCCAGGTCGTCCCCAGGTCGAGCAGGTTGACGAAGAAGTCGTTGGTGAGCGACCCGGGGGTCGTCGTGAGGACGCCGAGCGGCGACTGCTGGTGGTTCGCCCCGAGCACCCGCAGGCCGCCGACGAGGACGGTCGTCTCGGGGGCGCTGAGGTTCAGCAGGTTCGCCTTGTCGAGCAGCAGGTACTCGGCCGGCAGGCGGTTGCCCTTCCCGAGGTAGTTGCGGAACCCGTCGGCGGCCGGTTCCAGCGCGGCGAAGGACTCCACGTCGGTCTGTTCCTGCGAGGCGTCCACGCGTCCCGGCGCGAAGGGCACCCGGATCTCCACGCCGGCGTCCTTGGCGGCCTGCTCGACGCCCGCGCCGCCCGCGAGGACGATCAGGTCGGCCAGCGAGACCTGCTTGCCGCCGGTCTGCGCCGAGTTGAAGGACTCCCGGATGCCGTCCAGCGTGCGCAGTACGCCTCCCAGCTCGTCGGGGTTGTTCACCTCCCAGCCGCTCTGCGGCTGGAGGCGGATGCGCGCGCCGTTGGCGCCGCCGCGCTTGTCGCTGCCGCGGAAGGAGGAGGCCGCCGCCCAGGCGGTGGAGACGAGCTGGGACACCGTGAGGTCCGAGGCGAGGACCTTGGCCTTGAGCGCGGCGACGTCCGCGTCGTCGACGAGCGAGTGGGTCACGGCGGGGAGCGGGTCCTGCCACAGCAGGACCTCGGAGGGGACCTCGGGGCCGAGGTAGCGGACGATCGGGCCCATGTCGCGGTGGGTGAGCTTGTACCAGGCGCGGGCGAAGGCGTCGGCGAACGCGGCCGGGTTCTCGTGGAAGCGCCGCGAGATCTGCTCGTAGGCCGGGTCGATGCGCAGCGAGAGGTCGGTCGTGAGCATCGTCGGGGCGTGGGTCTTCGACGGGTCGTGCGCGTCGGGTACGGTGCCCGCCCCGGCGCCGCCCTTCGGCCGCCACTGGTGGGCGCCGGCGGGGCTCTTGAACAGCTCCCACTCGTAACCGAAGAGGATGTCGAAGAAGGTGTTGTCCCAGCTGATCGGGGTGTTCGTCCAGATCCCCTCGAGACCGCTGGTGATGGCGTCGCCGCCCTTGCCGGTACCGAAGGAGTTGGCCCAGCCCAGGCCCTGTGCCTCGATCGGGGCGGCCTCGGGGTCGTCGCCGACGCTCTCCGCCGGGCCCGCGCCGTGGGTCTTGCCGAAGGTGTGGCCGCCCGCGATCAGGGCGACGGTCTCTTCGTCGTTCATCGCCATCCGGCGGAACGTTTCGCGGATGTCGCGCGCCGCGGCGAGCGGGTCCGGAGTGCCGTTCGGGCCTTCCGGGTTGACGTAGATGAGACCCATCTGGACCGCGCCGAGGGGGTTCTCCAGCTCACGGTCGCCGGTGTAGCGCTCGTCGTCGAGCCAGGTGGTCTCGGGACCCCAGTAGACGTCCTCGTCCGGCTCCCAGACGTCGGCCCGGCCGCCGCCGAAGCCGAAGGTCTCGAAGCCCATCGTCTCCAGGGCGACATTGCCGGTGAGGATCATGAGGTCGGCCCAGGAGAGGCTCTGGCCGTACTTCTTCTTGACCGGCCACAGCAGGCGGCGGGCCTTGTCGAGGTTGCCGTTGTCGGGCCAGCTGTTGAGGGGGGCGAAGCGCTGCTGGCCGGCTCCGGCGCCGCCGCGGCCGTCGCTGATCCGGTAGGTGCCGGCGCTGTGCCACGCCATGCGGATCATGAAGGGGCCGTAGTGGCCGAAGTCTGCGGGCCACCAGTCCTTCGAGGTGGTCAGCACCTCGGCGATGTCCTGCTTGACCGCCGGGAGGTCGAGCGTGCCGAACGCCGCGGCGTAGTCGAACTCCTCGCCGAGGGGGTTGGCCACGGCGGGGTTCTTGGCGAGGATCTTCAGGTTGAGCCGTTCCGGCCACCACTGGCGGTTTCCACCGCCCTGGGTCGGGTGCGCTGCCCGCTCGTGCGCGACCGGGCAGCCACCGCCGCCCTCCGCCTTCGCGTCGGTGACGATTGCATCATGGTTCTCAGACATGGGAATCCTTCCGGACCGGACCGGGGGTCACGGTGATCAGGAACTGCATGCAATGGAACATTTTTGGGGCACGGGGACCCGGCAGCGGGCCCCGGTTTCACGGTCGTCCTGACGCCGGGGCGGTCACCGTCGCGGACGGTCTCACGTCCGGTCTCGCGCTGCTCCGGACCGTTCCTGTCCCTTGGCTATCAACACGACCGATCCTACGATGGACTCAATCCAAGTCAAGAACGACACCAAGCCCGCATCGAGTCGGATCCCGGACCGTAGACGGTAAGTTGCCGGGCATCCCGCCAAACCTGCACCGCCGAACATGCCCCCACCGAATGTGAAAGTGGTGAGCCGATATGAGTGACCTGCTGGAGCGGCTGCGCGAGCGCGGCTGGCGCATGACCTCCCAGCGGCGTGTGGTCGCGGAGGTTCTCGACGGTGACCACGTGCACCTCACGGCCGACGAGGTGCACGCCCGCGCGGTGGAGCGGTTGCCCGAGATCTCCCGGGCGACCGTCTACAACGCCCTGGGCGAGCTGGTCTCCCTCGGCGAGGTCATGGAGGTCACCACCGACGGCCGGGCCAAGCGGTACGACCCCAACGCGCACCACCCGCACCAGCACCTGGTGTGCTCCGGCTGCGGCCTGATCCGCGACGTCCACCCCACCGGCGACCCGCTGGCCGGCCTCCCGACCGAGGAGCGGTTCGGTTTCGCGGTGTCCGGGGTCGAGGTCACCTACCGGGGGCTCTGCGCCTCCTGCGCATGACGGACGGGCCGACCCGGCCGGACGCCGCGACGCGGCCGGGGTCAGCCCGGCCGGAGGCCGACCCGGCCGGGGTCAGCCCAGCTGGACGTCGGAGTCGGGCTGGGCGACCTTGAACAGCGCGCGGGCGATCACCGCGGCGTCCTCGTCGGTGAGGTGCGCGGAGAAGTGCTTCTGGATGCTGCGCATGTAGACCGGGGCGGTCGCCCGATGGGCCTCGGCCCCCTCCGGGGTGATGACGGCCCAGGAGGCCCGCTTGTCGTGGGGGTCGGGCAGTTTGTCCACGAGGCCGGCGCGCACCATCTCGTCGATCAGGCGGCTGACCCGGGTACGGCTGAGGACCACCCGGTTGGCCACTTCCTGCATGCGTAGCCCGTGCTTCCCGGCCGCCTTGAGTTCGAGCAGTACGTCGTACCACGTCAAAGGGATCCGGCCGTCGCGCTGCACATCGTTCTCGATGGCGCGCACGGCGGTGTTGTGCGCGAGGAGCATCGCCCGCCACGCCTCGAGTCGATCATCCTGTCCGGTCACACCGTGATCCTACTCCCATTGCGTGCGCCCGCACATACTTGTTAAGGTGCGTGCGTACGCACTTATTGATCCTTGATTTTCGGAGGCTGGCTACATGGCGGTTCAGAACCTCTCCCGCGACGAGGTCAAGCAGAAGCTCGACAGTGGCAAGGCCGCGGTCGTCGAGGCCCTGCCCGAGCAGTACTACAAGGAGGCGCACCTGCCGGGGGCGCTTCTCCTCCCCGTCGACGACGTCGACGCGCTGGCCCCCGGCCTGCTGCCCGACAAGGACGCCGAGGTCATCGTCTACTGCACCGGCACGACCTGCTCCAACTCGGGGATCGCGGCCGAGCGTCTCGCGGAGCTCGGCTACTCGAAGGTCTTCACCTACAAGGACGGCAAGGAGGACTGGATCGGGGGCGGCCTCCCGACCGAGTCCGGCGTCTGAGCGCAGCGTCCACACACGAGCAGGAGGCACGGACGATGACCAGTAGCGCGACATCCCCGACCCGCACCGTCGACGGGGTCGAACTCCCCGCCGTGGGTGACTGGAAGGTCGACCCGGGGCACGCCGAGGTCGGCTTCCTCGGCCGGCACTTCATGCTCACGAAGGTGCGCGGCCGGTTCACCGGCGTCGACGCGACCGTCTACATCGGCGAGCGGCCCGAGGACAGCAAGGTCACCGCGGTGATCGACATGGCCAGCGTCAACAGCGGGGACACCGCCCGGGACGACCACCTGCGGTCCGCCGAGTTCTTCGACGTGGCCGAGCACCCCCGGGCGACGTTCACCTCGACGTCGGTGAGCTGGAACGGCACGAGCGGCACGCTCGCCGGCGATCTCACGATCAAGGGCTTCACCCGGCGCGTCGAGCTCGACGTCGACTACCTGGGCCACGCCAAGGACCCGTGGGGCAACGACCGTACGGTCTTCTCGGCGCGCGGCAAGATCAACCGCGAGGACTGGGGCCTGACCTGGAACATGGCCCTGGAAACCGGCGGGTTCCTGGTCTCCAAGGAGATCGAGCTCTCGCTGGAGATCGAGGCGGTCAGGGAGGTCTGACGCCCTGCGCGTCGCCCTGTCGGTCCCGGTACGGCCCCCGCCGTGCCGGGACCACCCCTGCCCGTGTCCGGACCACCTCCGCAAACGGCGTGCCGGTCAGGCCTCCAGGACCCGCCGCACCATCTCACCGAGGGCTCCCCGGATCCGACCGGGGGTGAATTCGCTGCTGCGCAGGGCCTGTTGGAGGTCCGCGTCGACCATGGCGAGGAGCAGGTGCGAGGTGCCCTGGGCATCCAGCTCCGGCCGCGCCTCGGCCAGCAGGTCGGCCAGGTGGCGCTGCCACAGGCAGTAGGAGCCGATCTGGTACCGGACCCCGGGCGCGGTGGTCTCCGAGAGCCTGACCAGCTCCAGGTTCGTGTCGAGCAGATCGAGATAGGTGTCGAAGAAGGCGGCGATTCGCATGCCCGCATCACCACCGGGCCCCAGGGGCGGCGGCCCGTGGAGCATCTTGTCCTGCAGCTCGCTCTCCTGTGCGTCGAGCAGGGCCACGGCCAGCCCGGACTTGCTGCCGAACCGGCGGTACAGCGTGCCCTTGCCGACGCCCGCGCGCGCCGCGATGGCGTCGAGCGAGACGTTGTCGACGCCTTGTTCCCTGAACAGTTCCGCCGCGACCACGAGGATGCGGCTGCGGTTGCGCGCCGCATCCGCCCGCTCGCGAGCCGGCCGCTGGATGAGTTCGGCCACTTCAGGTGACCCCGCGCTCATGCTGTGCCTTCGTTCGTGACCTCGTAGGTGTGGGTGGTCGTGAGTGTACTCAGCACGGACGCAAGCCGTGCCGGAGCGGGTCGCAATGGCATCTAACCCCTCCCCCGATCTTCGCCGTTCGTTTGCTTGCTCCCGAGAACGCGATGTGCCAGGGTCATCCTAACCGGACCGCAGTCCGCTTACGGGGGATCACCATGACACACGTCGAGGGCGACCGCACCTCCTCGGCACCGGCTTCATCGGGGTCATCGGGTTCCGCGACCGTGACGCACCCGCACTGCGCGCACTCCCCCGTGGCACGCCCGTTCCCGATCGGAGGAAGCATGACCACGCACACCAGCCCGACCAGCCCGGACAACCAGCTCCTTGACCTGACCCAGCACGAGATCCAGGCGCTGCGCACCAGGTTCAACCTCGCCGACGCCCACACCCACCAGCAGCAGTCGGAAAGCCAGCGCGAGATCGTCGCCCGGCTGCCCGAGCTCTGGTACGAGGCGGAGCGCGGGCTGCAGGCGACGGCCGAGGAGCGCTTCATCGAGGCCTTCTTCACCCTGCACCGCCAGGACACCGCCCTGGCCAAGAAGAAGACCCTGCTCTCCTACGCCGCCTCGATCTCGACGATGGTCGCCGGCATGTACCTCAAGCAGCAGCGCAAGTCGGTCACGCTGGTCGAACCCTGTTTCGACAACCTCTACGACGTCCTGAACAACATGGGCGTACCGATGTACCCGATCGAGGAGTCGGCGCTCCACGATCCGGACCGGATCTACTCCGAGCTCAAGCGCCTGGTCCGCACCGACGCCCTGTTCCTCGTCGACCCGAACAACCCCACCGGCTTCACGCTGCTCCAGCACGGCCGCAAGGGCTTCGAAGAGGTGGTCCGCTTCTGCAAGGACCACAACAAGCTGCTGGTCATCGACTTCTGCTTCGCCTCGTTCACGCTCTACGACGAGAAGCTCGCCCGCTTCGACATCTACGAGCTCCTCGAAAGCTCCGGCATCTCGTACCTGGCCATCGAGGACACGGGCAAGACCTGGCCCGTCCAGGACGCCAAGGCGGCCATGATCACGGCCAGCGACGACATCCGCGAGGACGTCTACAACCTGCACACCAGCGTGCTGCTCAACGTCTCGCCCTTCGTGCTCAACATGCTGACCCAGTACGTCCAGGACTCCACCCGCGACCAGCTCGCCTCCGTCCGCGAGGTCCTCACGCAGAACCGCGAGGCGATACGCAAGGCGATCGACGGCACGATCCTGGAGTACCAGGAGCCCGTCGCCGGAGTGAGCGTCGCCTGGGCGCGCATCAACCACCCGGAGCTGACGGCGACCGAACTGCAGCGCGTCCTGGCCGAGGCCGAGGTGTACGTCCTGCCCGGCCGGTTCTTCTACTGGAGCCAGCCCGACCGCGGCGAGGCCTTCGTCCGCTTCGCCCTCGCGCGCGACCCGCAGGTGTTCTCCGACGCCATGGCCCGGATGCGCGAGGTGCTCGACCGCCATGCCGTCTGACACGCACGTCCGTGACGAGTACGCCGACGCCGCGCTCTTCCTCGGCATGAACAGCGAGGACGAGGACGTACGCCGCGCCTGCAAGGCCTTCTTCGTGGACCGGCTCGACGGCAGCATCGTCATGAGCCTGGAGCAGGTGGGCCGCTGTGACGACATCATCTGGGGCTTCTCCCGCGAACTCCAGGACGCCTACTACCCGTTCATGGACAACCTGCACACCGTCATGGACATCCGGCGGCTCGGCTACGAGGAGGCCGACGTCCTGGGCGCCACCGACACGGAGCTGCCCAGCTCCCTTCCGGTGCACGAGCGACTGCTCCTCGGCATGGTCCAGGGCCGCAAGGGGCTGCTGCACACGGCCAGCCCGCGCCTCGCGGCCACGACCGGGTTCGCGCTGCGCGCCGTGGCCGGCGCCGACGGGCCGGAAGCCGTCTTCCCCGAGCCGCTGGAAAGCCTCTACCAGCAGTCCCTCGCCCTGCGCGTGCCGGCCGAAGCCCTGTGACGGAGGACCGATGATCACCGGAATGACCACCGCGCTCGTCACCCCGGTCGACGCGGCGGGAGAGATCGACGAGAAGAGCATGGCCCGCCTGATCGCGAGCGTACGGCCGTACGCGGACGCCCTGTTGCCGGCGCTGAGCACCGGCGAGGGGGGCTCCCTGTCGGACCGGCAGTGGCGGGACACGCTGACCGCCGCCGTCCGGTACGCCGACGGCTTACCGGTCCTCGCCGGCATCCTGCGGCCCACCACGGCCGCGGCCCTCGCCCTCGCCCGCAGCGCGGGCGGACTCGGCGCCGCCGCGGTCGTGGTCACCACCCCGTACGGGGCGGAGGTGACCCAGGAGGAGATGTACCGCCACTTCGAGGCCGTGGCCGGAGCCGGACTGCCCGTGATCGTTTACCACGAGTCCGCCGTCTCCGGGAACAGCCTCGAACTCGGCACCCTGCTGCGCATCTGCGCGCTGCCGGGAGTGGTCGGGGTCAAGGATTCCGCCGGGGAGCCCGAGTTCACCCGGGCGCTGATCGCCGCCGGACCAGGCGTACCCGTGGTCCAGGGGCTCGAACACCTCCTGCTGGAGTCCGGACCCGTCGACGGCTGGGTCGTCGCACTGGGCAACGTCGAACCGGAGCTCTGCCGGGCCCTGTTGACCGACCGCGGCGCGGAGCGGGCGGCGCAACTGCACACCGCGTACGCACGGTACGGCCTGGACCGGGACGACTGGTACCGCTCGCTGAAGACCGAACTGCTGCGGCGCGCCGTGATCGAGACCGACCGGGAGGTCCCGTGCTGAACGTGACACCGAAGCCCGACGACAGCCCGCACAAGCGGCTGTTCATCCACAACCGCACCCTCCAGAACTCCACGGTCCTCGCCCGGATCGAGGACCTGGAGGCGACCTGGATCGAGCCCCTCGTCGAGGACCTCGCCGACCGCACGCCGCCGATCGCCAACCGCGCGGAGTGGAAGGAACGCCTCGACGGACTGCTGGCACTCGAACGCGAGGGCAGCCCGGCCGGAAGCTATCTCGCCGAGAAGGCCACCAGGGAGCAGTTCGCCCACGTCGTCAGGGAGTTCGCCCTCGACGGATTGACCGAGGCGCAGAACTTCTTCCCGGCGGTACCCCGGCTCCCGATCCGCGCGCAGATGGCCGTGATGCGGGTGCTCATCGACGAGTTCGGCTGCGGCAACCTCCAGCAGACCCACTCCAAGCTCTACCTCGACCTGCTCGCCGAACTGGGGCTCCCCCAGGATCTGGAGAGCTTCCTCGACACCACCGGCGACGAGACGTACGCCTTCCTCAACGTCTTCTACTGGCTCACCCAACGCGCCGCGCACGTCGAGTACTTCCTCGGCGCACTCGCCTACCTGGAGGCGAGCATCCCCGACGCCTTCACCGTGCAGGCCCGCGCCTGCGCCCGGCTCGGGATCGCGCAGGGCCGGTACTACACCGAGCACCTGCACATCGACACCTTCCACATGCGGGAGATGCAGACCGCGATCAAGGAGTACGAGGCGGCGCGCGGACTCGACGCCACGAAGCTCTGGGTCGGGGCGCAGCTGCTGTCCGGGCTGATCGGGGGCGCCTTCGACGCCGCCGTCGAGCGTGCGCGGGAGGCGGCATGAGCGACGCCGTACTGGAAGAGCTGCCGGGCGACCGGGTGCGGGTCCGCGTCGCGGGCCGGGAGTTCGTGATCGACGCCGCCTGTACGCACCGGCTCGGCCGGCTCGTGCACGGGCAGGTCAATCCGCGCACCCTGCGCATCACCTGCCCGCTGCACGGCACCGGCTTCGACCTCACCACCGGCTGCCCGGTGGCCGGCGCGGCGGCGGAGCCGCTGACGGTGCACCATGCGGGCGTCCTCGGGCAGCTGTACGCGCCGCAGGACGTCTGGCTGCCGGCCTCCGAGCGGCTCCTCGACTGGGACGACGGCTTCCACGACCTCATGCTGGGCGACCGGCTGCGCATGGCCGCGTACAGGGCGGCCGTCACCGAGGCGGTGCGGCCCGGCGCCACGGTCCTCGACCTGGGCACCGGTACCGGCATCCTGGCCCAGTGGGCGCTGGAGGCGGGAGCGGCCCGGGTCTACGGCATCGACCTCAACGAGAAGATCCTTCAGACCGCGACGCGGCGGCTCACCGAGGCCGGGTTCGGAGACCGTTTCCATCCGCTGCGCGGGTTCTCCTTCGACATCGAGCTGCCCGAGCGGGTGGACCTGATCATCTCCGAGATCATGGGCAACCTCGCCGACAACGAGAACTGCGTCGCGATCCTCGACGACGCCCGCAGCCGTTTCCTGCGGCCGGGCGGCGCGATGCTCCCGGTGGCCGTGGAGAGCTATCTCGTACCGGTCACCGCGGAGGCGGCACACGGCGCGGTGCGCGACGGATCACCGCAGGACGCCGGGAGCCCGGCCGAGTTCGCCGAGCTGCTGAAGGGGCGCGGGGCGCGGGACGCCTTCGACCTCTACTACGACGCGATCATCCCGGTCGGCGGCCAGCTCTCGGCGCCGCGGCTCCTGCGCCGGTACGCCTTCGAGGGGACGCACGGCGCGCACGAGACCTCGTACGAGGTGCCGCTCGTGTACACCGTCCAGCGGGCGGGGCTGTTCACCGGCTTCAAGGGCTACTTCGTGGCCACCCTCTCGGACACCGTGGCCCTGGACATCTCCGGCGACGAAGTCGCGGCGGACGATCCGCAGGCCCGTACGACCTCGGACAGCTGGAAGCACGCCTACCTGCCGGTCCGGGACGCCGTGCCGGTGCGGCCCGGCGACCGGATCGCGCTCACCTTCTCCCGGCGGCACCCGGCGGACACCGGATCCGGATCCTTCGGACAGGTCTACGGCTGGGAGGGCTCGGTCGTCTCCGGGGACGTCACCGTGGCCCGCTTCTCGCACAGCACCCGGCCCGACCAGGAAGGCTGGACCCCGTGACCACGACGACCACAACGACTGCGACGACTGCGATCGGCTCGACGAGCAGCGGGCTCGCGGACCCGCGGCTGCCGGCGACGCCCGACACGATCAGCGTCTACACCGATCTGAACTGCTCCTTCGCCCACGTGGCCGTGCACCGACTGCACGAGACCCGGCGCACGTTGGGTCTGGAGGGCCGGCTCTGGTTCGACTTCCGGGCCTTCCCCCTGGAGCTGTTCAACCGGGAGGTCAACGCCCGGCCCGGCGTCGACTCCGAGATCTCGGTGCTCGGCGCGCTCGAACCGGAGGCCGGCTGGCGGCTGTGGCAAGGGCCCGACTGGACCTACCCGGTCACCACCCTGCCCGCGCTCGAAGCGGTGCACGCGGCCAAGTCCCAGTCCCTGGAGGCCAGTGAGCGGCTCGACCGCGCGCTGCGCCGTGCCTTCTGGGCGGAGGGCCGCTGCATCTCGATGCGCCACGTCATCCTGGACGTGGCCGCCGCGACGGGCGCCGTCGCGGTGGACGAGCTCGCGAACGCCCTGGACACGGGCTCGGCGCGGGCCGCCATGACGGCCCAGTACGAGTCGGCGCGCGAGGGACGGGTCAACTGCAGCCCCCACGTGTTCCTCCACGACGGCACCGACATGGCCAACCCCGGCATCGAGGCCCACTGGGTGAACGGCGACTTCGGAGAGGGCTTCCCCGTGATCGACCGGGACCGCCCCGAGGTCTACGAGGAACTCCT